>JAQTXT010000001.1 GCA_028688645.1 Rickettsiales bacterium | reverse complement strand
AAATGTATTTAGAAAATATTAGTATAAGAAGTATAGAGGGATTAGAAGGGGTATCTAATGATTTATATTAAAATTAAATAGGAAATTTGGCAAAATAATAAAAGAAAAATAATTAGAATCTTAATAAACTCTTCCCTTTTTGGGTATCTTTAGAAGTTTTTTCGCTTTTAGCAATTTTACTCATTTTATTTAAGACTGCTTCTATTGTAGCATTTGGAAATTTACCTTCTATTAAAAATTTTTGAAGTGAATTCATTCTTTCTAATGGTTTTTGTTCTAGGTCGAAATCAATTTTTTTTATATTTTTAAAATCAGTTGTATCAACAACTGTAGCAGTATCAGAAGTCAAAATAGCATCTGATATAAGTTGTGATGAGCTATTATATCTTTTTCTTATTGTTTCTGGATCTATATTATGCTCTCCTTGTTCTGTAACTCTTTTTTGGACTCTTTCTATATTAATTCCTAGATTGCTAGTGGTAACATATATAGTGTGAGTATTAAAACCAACTTGCTTAGCTGCTAGTAAATATTCTATACTTTTAAGATTAGACATTGCAGTCTCAAATGCCAATCCTCCATATTCAGCTACTGCAAAACTAGCTTTATTTTTTATGTAGAAATATTTTAGCTCATCTGAAATTTGAGCAGCATTTAGATTGACACCAGCTAATAAATAGTGATCTCTAGTCAAAATAGATGCTTTTGGATCTATTTCTCTTTGAAGATATTCGTAAAGAGTTTTTCCATATGGATTCCCTGTTATATATTCTTCAGTTATATGTGCAACTATACTTCTTCCTTCATCTCTTTCATAAAATTTTTTAGCCAAATTAGATTGAGCCGTTTTATATGCTTTTTTTTCATAAAATAATTTACCTAACTCAATTAACTCGGTTTCTAAGCTTAGATTACCTTGTGCGAAATATATTATTTTTCTAGCAATACAGTCAGAATTTATAAAAACTATTGGATTTATTTTTAAAAAAGTTCTAACAAGAGTACTTTTGCCAGAACCATTTGGACCAGCTAACATTGCTATAATTGGTTTTAATTTTTTTTCCATAATATCCTTTCCTATAGTCTTACTGTATGTAATGTAGATGTAGGTTTCCCGTTTTTATCTTGATATTTTTTTTCTATTGTTCCATCGTGTTGTTTTTTCATAAAATAAACTCCATCCTTATCTTTTCCGACAACGGTTTCACCTCTTTCTAATTTTTCTTGAGTTTCTTTTTTACAGGCTTCTTGAATTGCATTTGGTTTGGTTATTGCTGACAAAAAATCCGACATAACAACTTTTGGTTTAGATATTGGGGTTTTTGTTTTTTTTAATTCATCTGATACCATAGATATCTCCATATAAATTATATTTTATTATAATAGACTATCACACACTAATGTATTATTTTTAATAAACAACTAAAAATGTTAATTTGTTATAGAGATTGTTAGATTATTCTATGTAATAAAATATTTTCAAAATAAAATTTATTGAATAATGAATATAAAATTATATTCTATCATCTTGATATTTTTACCATATCTTTTAGTTTTTTTATTAAATTACCAGTTTTTTACATAAGTGATTTATAGTGTATAAGTTGAAAGTAGAAAATATTTATATCTAAATGAGTCTTTAGTAAAATAAATCTTATTTTATTACTCAAAATGATAATTTTAAATTAATTAAAATTTATTTTCAATTTTTTTAAAAATAGGATAACTCAAGCCGAAAAATAGTATATCGAGAAAAAATTGATATAGTGAGTTGCATATTGGATATGAAAAATTGTGTATAATACTAAAAATTAGCCATTGAAGTAATGAATTTGAAAAGGCAAAGATTGTAAAATCTCTGAGAACGAATATGAATTTGTCTGGAGTATAAAAATGCTGTCTTAAAAAGCTTATAAATTTGCTTGTTATTAGCCAAATTAAAGATGTTGTGGCTAATGGAAAATTATTGAAAACATCAAAAATTATACCAAATATGAATATTGAAAAATAGGGAATATCTTCTTTAGTGATTATGAGAAAATAAAATACTAAAATTGACGGTATATTTGGAAAAGCTGAAACTATTGAAAAAAATTTAATTGGCATGCTTGCGAAAGCAGAAAAAAATATGATTATAAAATACAATATAATGTTTTGGATAGTCGTAAAAATTTTGTTGTTTCTGTTTTTAAACATTAAATAAATAGTTTGCTTTAGATGTAAAAATTGTATGTGATAAAATTAATTTGTCAATTATTCTGACAGTTTAAAAGTACTGGAACATTAACACTTGTTTTTAATTATCTTAATTATAGAATGTCAGACAGTAATAATTTATGCTATATTTCAATGTATAAGAGAAAATTACCAATAATTAAAAGAAAAAAGTTAATTATTATCATTATTTTGTTTACTATTTTATTAATTTTGTCTTTTTGTTATAAAAGTACTGGTAATAAAAGTGAATATAATACAGTTTTGACCCCTATAATTAATAATCAAAATAAATCAATCTTTAATATAAGAGAATTAAATATTAAAGATTTGGAAGGTAGAATTATTCTGCTGAATGTATATAACATAAGAGATTTTTCTTATATATTTTCTTTGAATTTAGCTAATAAATTAGAAAATCTTTTTAAGAATAAAATTACTATTATTGATGTTATTACAGATGAATCTCAATTGGATAGTAATGTACTAATAAACTATATAATAAAGAATAGTGTGGAGAGACCGATTATTAACATATCTAGTTTGGATCTCAGTAAAGTTTTAGATTATAATGGAAATTATTTTGCTTTAATTGATGCTAAAGGAATTATACAGAAAGAATGGAATTTTAATGAGATTAAGGAAGCTGAATTAATAGGAGATATAAATAAATTACTAAATCAAAAAGATAAGATAAATACTTCGAAATTAGCAGAACTTTCCTTGGAGAAGGAAAGAGTTCCAGAAACATTTATAAAATCTTTGAATCATATTAAATATATAAATAAAAGCGAAGATGGTATTCCTTATTTTCTCATTACTGATGCAAGGGGTAGAAAAATATATGTTATGACATTAGATGGAAATATTGTAAAACAAATTGGTAGCGGTAAAGAGGGAAGGGAAGATGGTATTGCTATAAATTCAAGTTTTTGTTATCCTTTTGGATTAGCTACTGATAATGAGTATTTATATGTATCTGATACTTGTAATAATTCAATTAGGAAAGTTGATTTAAAGACATTGGGAACAAGTTCTATATTGAAAATAAACAAACCGTTAGATGTCGAAATATTTAATGATAATTTGATTATTTCAACAGCTGGAGAAAATCCATTGATAAAATATAATTTGAAAACTAATGAAATAAATAATTTAGATTGCTCGTTTTGTTCAAAAAATATTTTAAAACTAAGTAAATTTAATGATAAAATATATTTTTTAAATTCTAATGATAATAGTCTTTATAGTTTGGAAAAAAATAATAGAATAACTAAAGAGATTGATTTTAAAGAATTAAATTTAAATAACGAAATTCATATAAAAGATAACTATAATTTTCATATTGATGAAACTGGTTTTTATTTTGTAGATAAATTCAATAATAGAATATTAAAGGTTAAAGATGGCAATATAAAAGTATACAGTAATAACAAAAATGGAATTTATGATTCGCCGACTGATATTGTAGATGTAAAAGATAAATTATACATTACTAATGAAAATAATAAAAAATTAATTCAATTAAATAAAAATACAGATGATACAAAAATAATAAATATAAATTTTGGTTATGAGTATAATAAATTAAAAACAAGCTACGACGATTTTTTAGATGTTAATAAGATTAAAGAGATTAAATTAAATCCAAATTTCAATAGCGAAATTATATTAAATTTAACGAATGGTTATTCTTTTGAAAAAATGGCTCCACAATCATTGTCTATATTTGAAGAAGACAAAGAAAATAATAGTGCGATACTTATTAAGTCATACAGTAAAGACGAAATTATAAAAAATAATATTTTAAAATTGCCAGATTTAGAAGAGAATACGATTTATTATATTAAAGGTGATTTTTATTACTGTAATTTTACAAAAGAAACGCCTTGTTTGATTAATAAATATAGTAAAAAAGTTGTTATCGATAAAACTGCAACAAATAGTAATGTCGTTGTAGATTTTTTATATTAAAAAAACTCAGAATAAATCTGAGTCTTGAAAATTATTTAATAACTTTGTTTCTCGGGTATCACACCTCTCACGCCACCTCTTGGATGCTCAACATCCCCGATTCTTCTTGGTATTAGGTGAACATGTAAGTGAAATACTGTTTGTCCCGCAGCTTCTCCTATATTAATACCAATATTAAATCCAGAAACTGTTGGATCTAATTTTAATATTTGATCCTTTCTAACTTTAATCAATTCATTAATTTCAAGCAATTCTTCATTTGTAATTTCAAAGAAACTAGCAAAATGTCTTTTTGGAACTATTAAACAATGATGTTGAGTTACTGGGTGTCCATCAGCAATAATATACGCTAATTTTCCATCAAGGATTTTATTCTCATTTATTAAACCTTTCTCAAACTTACAGAAGAAACATTTATCAGCCATATCGCAAAATTATTATTAATATATGAATATTATCCTAATTTTATATTTTTTATTAGTAAATAAAAAAGAACTCAAAAAATGAGTCCTTTTAAAATTTGTTTTTATTATATTTTATTTTTTATTTTTTAGTGTTGGGAAGAATAAAACATCTTTAATATTTGGTGTAGATGTCATAAACATAATTAATCTATCAATACCAATGCCAACGCCACCTAATGGAGGCATACCAATTTCTAAAGCATGAACGAAATTTTCATCCATAGGCATAGCTTCGGCATCAAAACCTCTGTTCTCTTCTTGTTTTTTCAATCTATTATATTGGTCTATTGGATCGTTTAACTCTGAATAAGCATTACCTAATTCTACGCAACCAGCAAATAGTTCGAATCTTTCAACTAGATTACTATTTTTTCTATGAACTTTTGTTAAAGGACAAGCTTCAATAGGGTAATCAATAACAAACGTTGGTTGAATTAAATGTTCTTCGCAAGTTTCTTCAAATAATTGCAACATTAATTCTCCCTTGCTCTTCTTTTCTTCTACATCAGCACCTAATACTCTTAATCTTTTAATAACATCATTTTTTTCTATGTTTTCTGGATTTTCAATACCAGCGTATTGTCTTAAGCCCTCGTAAATACTTAATCTTTTAAAAGGTGCCTTAAAATCAACTTCCATACCTTTATAATTCACAATAGTTGAACCATTATTAAGTTTTTTTGCAATACTTTCCAATAAATTTTCAACATTGTTCATTTGATCATTATAATCGGTATAAGATTCATACCATTCAATCATTGTAAATTCTGGATTGTGAGTAGTATCAACGCCTTCATTTCTAAAATTCCTACCAATTTCATAAACTTTTTCAAAACCGCCAGCTACTAACCTTTTTAAATATGTTTCAACGCTTATTCTTAGATATAAAGTCATATCAAGAGCTTTGTGATGTGTTGTAAATGGCTCAGCCGCTGCACCACCATAAATTGGTTGAAGTATTGGAGTTTCGACTTCCATAAAACCTTTTTCGTCAAGATATTTCCTAATTGTGGAAATAATTAAACTTCTTTTTTTGAATGTGTCTCGAACATCTTGATTCATAGTTAAATCAATAAATCTTTGTCTATATTTTAATTCTTGGTCAGTTAAACCATGGAATTTTTCAGGCAGACTGGCAATTGATTTAGTTAATAGCCAAATTTTTTGGCAATGTAAACTTAATTCACCTTTATTTGTTCTAAAAACATAACCTTCAATACCAATAAAATCGCCAATATCAAGAAGTGGTATAAATTTTTGTTCTTCTTCTGATAAAGCTGGTTTTGATAAATATATTTGAATTTTTCCATTTTGATCATGGATATCAAGAAACATGGCTTTTCCCATATCTCTTCTGAGCATTAATCTTCCAGCAGTTTTGAAAACTTTGTCTTCAAGTTTTTCACCTGGTTGTAAAAAATCATATTCTTGCTTTAACTTGTTAGAGTCAATAGTTCTGTCAAAACTATAAGGGTATGGTTCGATATTAGCTTCTCTTAAAGCTTTTAATTTTAATAGCTTTTGTTCGTCAGCAGTTTCTGAAACTTTTTTATAATCTGTTATGTTTTCCATTTTATCTTTAAATTAACAACCTGAATAAGTATTGAAATTTAAAATAAAATTGCAAGAGAAAACTTTTTTATTATGTTTTTACATTGTTAAATCTATAAGATGATCTAATTTGTCAATTTGATCTTTAGTATAACCTTCATCTTTTTCTTTTTTTGATTTTTTTTCGTCTTCTATTTTTATTAATTCGGTTTCTTTTTTTGTATTTTTATTTAGAACTTTTTTATCAAGATCCTCACTTGGTATACTATAAGTACCTTTCATTTCGTTCAAAATTGGATCAACAACTGGTAAAATTAAAAATGCTCCAAATGATAATGGTCTATATGTGGCTGATTTTTGTAGCCATCCTGGTCCAAATTTGTCTTTTAAATTAAATCCATCATCAAAAATATTTATGATAGTCGCAAATATTAGAGATGATATAATAAAACCCTTTGTAAAACCAAACGCAATTCCCAATGTCATGTTTATAGATGATGGAATTTTAGTTGTAATTGTTTTAGAAAGATTTGATGCTAAAATTGATAATCCTACGATTGCTATTATAAAAATTAATGAGCTACTGATTGCATTTGCTATGAGCGGATTTGATATTTTTTGTAATATTAAGTTTGTTATTATTGGCCTTAAAGCTACTATCAAAGTACCACTTCCAATCCAAGTTAACAGAGAGAAAAGCTCCCTTATTAGACCTCTTAAAAGACCTAATAATGTGAGAAAAAACATTATTAAGAAAATAAAGTAATCAAAATATGTTAAATTCACTCCAAACCATTTTATAGTAACTTTGGGTTATAATAATTGTATAATTTAAAAAATCCATAATTTTCTTGCAATTTAAAAATAATTCCTTATTTTCTAATGATAGTTATTGAATATTTTTAATATAAGATGGTTAGATTTTTAAAAATTGTGTTATTTTTGGTTGCTTTTGCTTTTTCTTTTGCATTAGGTGTTAAATTCTCTGATTCTTTCAAGGGAAAATTTGGTAGTGGAGAAGACGCTGAGATAAAAGTTGAAGAAGAAATGAAGAAAGTGTTTGATAATAATGAACAAAAAATCAATGAAATAGAAGTTGAGCAGCAGGATAATTCTCCATTAGTAAATGAAACTATTAATAGTAGTGGAGTAAATAATACTAATAGTGAAGAAAATGGCGTTATTAATGAAAATGTAAATACAGAAGCTATTGAATCTATGCCTATGGACGGTGTAGAAAACGCACCTTTGGATTTGAATAATAATGCTATTGATAATCAAGGAGTTGTTGATTTTAATAATGTTGATGATAATGCAAATGTAGTAGAAGATATAAGTGTTGATGAAAATACATCTAATGTTGTTGAAAATCCAGTTGTAGTTCCAAGTGATACTAGTGTTACAACTACTACAACAACTACTACTACTGATACTATCAAAACAATTAAATAGTTGAATGAATGGATACAATATTTGCACCGATTACATTAAAAGGTAATTGTAGTGTTTATGTTATCAGAATTTCTGGTGATAAGGTTTTGGATTGTTTGAAGCAATTAGGTATTAATAAAATTTTAAAACACAGAGAAGCTACTCTCTGTGTTTTAAAAGATAAAGAGCTTAATGTTATCGATGAGGCATTAGTTGTTTATTTTGGGTCTCCAAATAGCTTTACAGGTGAGGACGTTTGTGAAATAAGTCTGCATTGTTCAAATTATATAATTTCAAAAGTTTCAAGAATTTTATTATCTATAGAAAATGTAAGAATGGCTGAAAGAGGCGAATTTTCTAAAAGAGCTTTTTTGAATGGTAAGATTGACTTAATGCAAGCGGAATCCATTTTAGATTTAATAAAATCAGAAACTGAATTACAACATAAATTAGCTGTAGATCAACTACAAGGTAAAAATTCAAATTTTTATGAAGATTTAAGAAAAAAAATTGTGGAAATATTATCAATTTTAGAAGCTTTTATTGATTTTCCTGAAGAAGATATTCCTAATGATTTGGAAAAAGAAATAGAAATAAAAATTCAAAAAATAATCTCGATAATAAAAGATAATTTGAATGATAATAAAATTGGCGAAAAAATTAAAGATGGATTTCATGTTGCCATTATTGGTGAACCTAACTCCGGTAAATCAACATTATTAAATTTCTTATCAAAAAGAGAAGTTGCTATTGTTTCTGAAATTGCCGGAACAACGAGAGATGTTATTGAGGTTTATATTGATATAAATGGCATTCCAGTTATTTTATATGATACTGCGGGAATTAGAGATACCACTGATGTTATTGAACATGAGGGTGTTAAGAGGGCTTTAAATAAAGCAGAAAATTCCGATTTGAAGATTCTTGTTATTGGGGCGGATAATGTAAATGTTGATCAAAAAATATTAAATTTGATAGATAGAAATACAATAATTTTATTAAATAAAATTGATTTAAAACATAACAATAAAGAATTAAAAATAGATAATGCCAGTTCCGTTATTGAAATTTCTTTAAAAGATAATCTAAATTTGGATAAATTCATGGGAATTTTACAGGAAAAATTAGAATCTATAGTTTCGCCAAATGTAAATACAATAATTACGAATGAAAGATGTAGACAAGAATTGATTGAATCATTAAAAAAATTGGAGTTATTTACATTTAAAAATTCAATAGAAATTAATGCTGAAAATATAAGATTAGCAGCTAACCATATTGGAAGAATAACTGGAAAAATTAATGTTGAAGAAATTTTAGATAATATTTTTTCAAAATTTTGTATAGGAAAATAAAAACTGAATCTAGATTAAATATTGTTTGTGCGAGAAATAGAAACAGATCCAGTTTTTAGGCTATACACTAAAAAATATATAACTTACCATATATTATGTATTCAAAATTGTAAGTCAATAGATTTTTATTAATTTTTGAGGAATAGTTAACTTTAAGGTTTAAGTACTGAAAACCAATCTTCCTCAAGGATAAATTGGATTTGAAGAAATTCTTTTAATGTTTAAGTCTTAAGTATATGATAGCTGATTTTTTTGGGGGTTGGGGGGTGGATATAGCTTATTTTAAGGCTTTTCAGTGTAAGTTAGTCTTAAAATGAGGTATTAATCGTATCGAATTTGTGACAATGTATATTTATCTGCTTCTTTTTAATCTTGCTACAAAAGAATCATCTTCCTCAGTTTCTTGCGATTTTTCCTTAAGAACATCTAATTCATCCATAGCATTAGACCAAAGTTCAAAATCACTATTATCGTGAGATTGTTGAACGATATATTTTAAAATTTCCATATTATTTTTTATAAAAGGATTTAATAGTGCATTAGTTAATAATGCCCTTTTGTCATGCTCTGTAGTTAATAGAGATTCAATTTTCTTCAATTGAACTAGATTAATATTTTCTTTACTTACAACAATTAGAAATTGATCTTTTTGTGTCGTTGTTTGTCCTAGTAATTCAACAACTTCATCTGAAAGATTAATGTCATTAAATAAATTTTTTATATTAATTTGCTCTTCTTGAATGATTTTCGCTGCATTTGTTTGAATTGTTTTTGATTTTTCTGTTTCTTGAAAAGCATCATCTGTATAAGTTTGTCTTACTACCTCATTATCTTCTTTTTTGTTTTGAATATTAATATTCCATTCTTGTATGATTTTTTGAAGTTTATTTGGAATTTGATTTAATAATAATATTCTTGGGAAAATACCTATTTCTTTGTTTAGTTTTGTATATAAGATTTCTTTGTTTTTTTGAGTTAAATTTTCGAATAATAATTCTGATAATCTAACATTGTTTAGAAGAATTAATAATTCTTTTTCATTTAGAGATTCTAAAAAATAATCTAAAATTTTACCACTTTCACGAACTATATTAAAAACTTTAGTTTTAGTATTTTCTGAAATTTTTGTTGAAAAAATAATACTCAACAAAACTTTAATAATAAAAGGTTTGAAAAATGCAACAAAGTCTTTTGAATTTTCATTAAATTCAAATTCTTTTTGAATCTTATCTGATAGTATGTTAAAATCTTCCTGTTGCATAAACTAACCTATAAATTATTTAGCTCTAATTGAGAGTCTAGCAACTCTTCTTGTTAATTCTGGATCTTCAACTTTCTTTACTTTTTTGGTGTATTCTGTCGCTTCTTTCCATAATGTAGCATCTTGTGTTTTTCTAGTGCTTTCGATTATAAAACCCAAAATATCTTTATCTTTATTAACTGCTGGATTAGTTAAGAGCGCTTTTAAGAAGTCTGTTTGTATGTCTACTGCTTCAGGTTTTAAAGCTTTAAAAAGTTTTTCTACTTGAGACTTTGATAATTTAGCTCTTCTTGCAAGAAACATGGCCTGATTTTCAAAATCTGGTTGGCTATCCAAGAAAAATATTATTGATGGAATTGATTTATCAGCTTGTCTTATTGGACTACCAATTAATGTTTCTATTTCCGCTTGAGACTTTTTAGGTGTAGGATCCGTATTAAGAGATATAGAATATTCCGCCTCTTCAGTTTGTGCAGTTTGTTCTTGCGATGTTGATTTACATACTTTTTGTGCGTGCTTTGAAAAAATAGCTATCGTATTTTGATTTAGACTTTTTAAAACCGTTTTTCCTAAGAAACTCGTTTTTTTATTAAGTTTTTCTTCAATATGTGTTAAAACTGATTGATATAATAAAATATTTTCAGGAATTTTTACATTATTTAAGAATATTACTAATTCTTTATTTGACATAGATTTTAATAACTTCAAACTAAATATCTCTCTATTTTCTTCGCTTATTGAGTTTAGTAATTTTTCTTTATCTTCTTTTAAAATTTTTTTATTCAAAATAATTATTTTAAAATATTTTAAGCATAACTCACTTGAATAAAACTCTTTTAATTTTAATGCTCTATTTAAAATACTAACACGATCGTTATTATTTTTTGCATTTTTTAGAAGTATTTCATAACTTTTTATATTTTCAAATTCGCCTTCTGTTAGTATTTTATTTACTTTTTTTCTTTCGATTTCAGACATTTTTTGATCACAAAGTCTTCTACCAAGTCTGAGAATACCTCTTTTTCTTGTTAATTCATTAAGTACTTCGGGAGATTTTGCTCTGGTCGTTATTTTATTAGCGGTATCGGTAGGTATTGTTTTTGTTTTTAGTAACAAAGCTCTATGGATAGTTGGAAAATTTGTTTCAGTAATCTCTAAACTAGC
The DNA here is from genome assembly GCA_028688645.1 of Rickettsiales bacterium. Classification (GTDB taxonomy): domain Bacteria; phylum Pseudomonadota; class Alphaproteobacteria; order Rickettsiales; family UBA1997; genus CALXSC01. The sequence continues at coordinate 44,763 of JAQTXT010000001.1, read as the reverse complement.
AAGTATTTTACCATTCACATTTTTGTTTTCTAGTAATGAGTTCATAGCTGCGGATTCATGTTTTAAATAAACATTAGCTAGTCTATAATATTTTGAAGTAAACCATTTTTCCATAGCGATGATATGGTGTCCAGCTAAATTTAAATCAATATATGATTTCGCTATAACTGTCCAAATATCCATCTCTATTTTATTTGTTAGTTCTTGATCGTTTTGAGCGGATTCTAATAACGCCTCTAGATCATCTTCATTTATTATGACTTTCTTATCTTTTATTGAAATATAATTTTGCAAAATAGATACTCTTTCTTGGGAACTTTTAGCATTTTTTATTTTATTTAAATTCGTTTCTAATATCATTCCTCCAATAATCTTCAAATCAAATCTATCGGGTTTAGATTTTACAATTTCATTCATCTCATTAAGGGTATGTAATTTTATACCATAAGGGCTTGTATTTTGTCCAATTCCTAAGTTTATCAAACTGGCATCAAGAATTTCATTTCCCGGCTCAAAATCTTGTAAAAATTCAGCTATTGTGGTATAGGTTTTATTTACAAAAATCGGAGCATTTAACATATAATTTATTTCTTTAAATCCATTTTGTCTTTTAGCTTCATCTTGTTCTTGTGAGAGTTCTTCAATGTACTTATTTAGTTTACCAAAAAGATCAATAACGCAATCTAAAGCTTTTTGAGTTTTTTCTAGGTTTTGTGGATTTTCTGTTTCTATTGCTAAAAAATTTACTATAGCATGTGCTAAGACTGTAGAAGGAACTCTTTTATCAAAGTTTATATTAATTTCTTTGTTTTTTAATGATAATTGTTCAAAATATGTTTTTTCTTTTATATCTGGATGTTCTTGTATATAATCGAATCTTGTCATATTAGCTTCAGCGGTTGTTAAAAAGCTTAATACGCCAGTGTTTGGCATTTTTTCTTCAACAAGGCTGTATAATCCACCTCTTATAAGAATTCCAACTAAATTCTCGCCTTGAAAATTGAAAAAATCTCTATCTAATATAGCCGCTTCATTTTCAGGTTTTAAAATAGTATATTTTCTGATAATTTGTTCAATAGCTTTATTGCCTTCTCTTAATTCTGTTGTAAAAAATATTTGTGTAAATTCATTATTAAAAGAATCTGTTGAATTTCGATCTGCAGAGTTATCTATTAATTTTTCCATGAAATCGACTATTATTTTTTCATCGTATTTCAATATAAATTTATTCGCGGTTTCTTCAACTTCCTGTTTTAAACTATGATATTTTTCTTCATTGATTTCATTATTAGCGTACATTGATTCTATAGCTTCCATTCTTAATGTTAGTGCTGCTAATGTTGAAACAAAAACTATTTTGTTACCCAAGTTAGATTCATATTGATTTATTTCTTTAATAGTTTCATTCAAATTTGTAGAAAATGATATAATGTCAAAGCAATGTTTTATTAATATTGGATCTTGTTCTTTTAAAATAAAAAATGTCATAAGATAACCTTGTCTTATTGAAGAAACCCAATATTGAGATTGTATTATATCCTCCACTTTGATGTCGTCGTTGAATATTTGTTCTAATTTTTTTCTAACTTTTACAGGTAATTTGTTTAATCCTTCTTCCATTGTGTTTTTCTCTATACTTATTTATAAATTCCTAGAACTGGATCTTCTTCTAAATCTTTTCTATAAATCCAGAATTTTCCTTTTACTAATCTTGCAATTAACATTGAACCGACAATATTTCCTGCTGTGTTCAATACTGTTATTATTGGATCTATTAAATAATGTAATGCTACTAAAATTGGCAACGATTCAACTGGAAAACCAAAAAAAGCTATAATTGTTACATCTAAAATTGGGCCGCTACCTTGAACACCTGATGTTAAAAAACATACAAAAGTTGATATTAAAAACATTTTTGCATAAAATAAAGTACCTGTTGAATCTATACCAAATATTGACAACAAAACCATAATTTTCAATATTGTTGAAAGTGAAGAACCATCTAAATGTATTATCGATCCCAATGATAAACTTATGTTTGAAACACTTTTTGGAATGTTTATATTCTGTCCAGCTTCAAAATTTATTGGCAAAGTTGCTAAACTGCTTCTTGTTGCAAAAGCTACAACGGAAGGAATAGCTAGAAATTTTAAAGCTTTAATACCATCAGTACCAGCTGAAATATATGCTATAAAAGTATAAAAAACAATTCCAAAAATTATAGATGATATATAAAAATGAAAACTTGTTGTTTCAATGGAATTAATTACATTGTGTGATGTTGTTCCGCTTAATACTGCGAAATATGCAAATAATCCAATTGGTGCGAAATACATCAAAAAATTAATCATTTTGAACATTACAATATTATAATTATTTAAACTTCTTCTAACGGCATCGCCTTTTTGTCCAACTAATTTTGTTGCTATACCAAATAATATAGAAAAAATTACTAGAGGTAAAATTGCTGTTTTTGATAACATATTTCCAAAATCCAATGATGTAAAAATTGTTGCAAAATTCTCAGCTATATTCACCTGTTGAGTATTGTATACTAAAGGATATTGAAATGTTGAAAAATTAGCTGATGGAATGAGTTTTGATACTATTATCATATATAAAGTAGATACAAAAGACATAAATACAAAAACTAAAATTGATGTAAGTATTGTTTTTTTGACATTATTCAAATTTATAACATTAGCAACAGCTGATGATACACTGAAAAATATCATTGGTGTAATAAGTGTAAAAGTTAAATTAACAAAAATTTCTCCAAACGGTAAAAGTATTTTTGCTTTTTCACCCAATAAATCACCAGTTAATAATCCAAAACAAACTGACAATAAAATGATTAAAGTTAATTTGTAATTTTGCAAAAAACTGTTCGATAATTTTTTAATATCCGACATAAAACATATGATTTTTACCCTAGAAAATTATAAGAATATTTAATTTAAAGTCAATTAAATTCGAATTTAATTGTTACCAAAAATAGTATTTAGCGTGGCACCTTTAAAAGCTATAACACATATTTTATTATCTAATGAAAATGGTTTATTATAAGCATTGAATGATATTTTCTCTGTTTTTTCAATTTTCCCATTAATTGGATTTATGATTTTATATTCATTTAGATTATTGAAAGCTAAAAGTTTATCATTGGCAAAAATCATACTTTTATAATAGATAATACCTTTTTTCTTTTTTTCATTAGTATATTGAGGTAATTGTGTTAAATAATTAATTTGTCCATCTTTTAAATTCATATTAATCAAGATATTATCGTTTGTTATTAAATATACAAAATCATTATTAATCAAAATGTTTGTTAATGATGAAAGATTTTGCTTCCATAAAATCTTCATATTATTTAAATTCAAACCAATTGTAATTCCATTGTTAGCTGTAGCGACTAATATTCCGTTTTTTATTTGTGGAGTACTATCGATGTCCGTTAACTCAAAATTTGAAAAAATAAAATATCTTCCAGTAAGTTTTGTGTCAAAAATAATCTCTCCAGTATTTTTATTTAATACAAATAATTCTCCAGATGAATATGAGGCTATTACATAATTTTTATATATGACAGGGTCTGCTGAGCCAAAAATAGTGGAATCCTTATAATTTCCATAGTGTATCCATTTTATTCTACCATCTTCTATATCTAAAGCATAAAGTTTATTATCATTAGTTATTGTATATAATGTATTACTTTCAATTACTGGAGTTGATATTGGAACGGCGTTTATTCTCTTTTTCCATTTTATAGTTCCGTCTTTATTAATAGCTATAATATCGTTAGTTCTTGATGTAATAAATATCACATCTTTATAAAATGAAATTTTGCCACCATAATAATTTATAAAATTACTTCTTTCTATTACTTTTGTTTTCCACAATGTATTGAAATTACTTTTATCTTTGGCTACTAAATTTCCTTTTGTATCAAGCGAATAAACGATATTATCCACAATTACTGGATTTGAAAAGTAATAATGTTTCACGCCAAATCTTTTTCTCGAAATTGAAAGTTTTTTATAATTAAAATTATTAATTTTATAATTTTCTATATTTTTATTTAATGTGGAATTATCACCGTAATAATTTTGATATGTATCGGAATTTGTAATAACAATACTTTGTTTTTGATTTGAAACTTCTATTTTTGTTGAAGAATCTAAGAAAATATTTTTTCTTTCCCCTGTGATTTCTTTTTTATTAGAACAAGATGATAAGAAAATAATTCCCATAAATATAAATATAATTTTTTTCATATCTAGACTATTATGAAACAAATTATTTTTTAAAAACTTAATTATAAACATATAAAATACCAAAAAATTAAAACAAATTTATTTTGCAGAAATTTTTATTCTTCCGCAGACATTATAAATACTAAAGATAACATTGAAAATATATAAGCTTGAATTATACTACTTATAAAATGTAAAATATTCAAAAAAATTGGAAAACCAAATGCTAAAAATACAATTCCATCAACTATTGCTCCAATTACCATTGCACTCATAATATTTCCATACAATCTTATTACTAAAGCGCAATTGCTAGCTACATCACTAATTATGTTCATTGGAAGCATAAATATCGTTGGCTTTGTATATTTCTTTAAATAATTGACAACTCCAACTCTTTTTATACCATAACTAACTCCTCTTATTATAACAAGAATTACTAAGGCGATATTGGTTGATAGTGAGGCTGTTGGTGATTTAAAAAATGGTATTATTTGCAATAAATTAGCTATTAATATAAAAATAAAAAGTGTAGCAACAAACGGAAAAATATATTTTATATCTACTTCTCCCATTTTTTTAATTTGATCCTCTATTCCTGTTATTAAAACTTCAAAGAAATTTTGCAATTTTCCAAAGTTCTTTTTATTTGTTATAAAAAATCTTAAAACTAGTGCTAAACCTATCATAACTAGCATAATCAACCATGTAAAAAAGATTGTGTCGTTAAGTTTAAAGAAACTATTTTCCCAAATTATAAATTGATCTGTAGTTATGTTCATTTTTTTCTTATCTTTATTTTATCTGATAAAATAACTAAATATTTAACTGAAATAAATCCAATAATCATTATAGCAGCATTTTTCCAATTCTTATCTAAAAAAATAAAAAACACAATACAAACAATTGCCATTCTTATGATAAGGCTTTGAATAATCAAGGCAATATTTTTCATTTTGATCGCTCTATTTATTGTCCATTTTAGACCAAAAAAATTAAATACGCCCATTAAAAATCCAATAAAAAATAAAAAAATTACATTATTTGGCATTTTTTAGTCCTTTTATTATTTTTATTACTGAATTTATATTAGCTATAGTTCCCAGAATAATTGCTAGGAAATATAAATTATTAACATCCAATAATGAAGCTAGAACATTTCCTATTAAATATATAAAAAATAAATAAACAAGTATTATTTGAATACCGAATGAAATTAATAAAATGAAAGGCTTTATGTTGATTTTTTCTTTTAGTTCCTCTTGTTTTTTTATAGTTTCTTTCAATCTATCATTTAAAACATTCATTATTTTAACTCCGTTAAATTATTGAGCATGTAGTATTCTAATTGTTTTAAATTTTTGTTTATTTCTTTTTCTATATTATTCTCATTTTCCGAAATTTGATTTATTTTTTCTCTAAGTTCACCTAAAGTATTTCCCAGTATTGCTTTATATGCAGTTAATCTCACTTTGTCTGCATATTTTACAAGAATTCCATTTGTTAATGCTATAAATTTTTTATTATTATTCATATCAATAAAATTCATAACATTTGTGTCAAAAGATGAAATATAATCAATATGATTTGGTAAAATTGTTAAAAATCCTTCCTTTCCTTGAAATGTCAATCTTTTAATGCTCTCGTCTAGAAACATTTCAATTGGAGAATATATTTTTAAATCAATTAAATTATATGTCATATAAACTATAAAAAATTTTCATATAGAATGATAATCCAAACGAGTATCAAGTACATGAAAGATACTAAAACAATACAACTTCCTATATCTTTTGCTATTTTTGATAGAGGGTGAATATCATCTGATATTCTGTCTATTATTACCTCTATTGTTGTATTTACAAGTTCAGATATTATAACCAAAAACAATGAGGAAAATAGAAACAATTTTTCAATGAACGATATATCTAGTAAAATAGCTATAAAAAATAGAACTGAACATAACAAAACATCTTGTCTAAAGGCTTCTTCACTTTTAAAAGCTGCTACAAATCCATCTCTGGAATATTTAAAAGCATTTAAAATTCTTTCCAATCCAGTCTTATTTGGTTTCATTTATATATCCATATTTATTTTGTTAAATAATAAAAATATTTTATTAAAAGGCAAGTTTTATACTCCCATTTTTTAATTGTAAAATTAATTTTTTTATTAATTAAAAACTTCAAATAACTATGAATATAATAAAAAATATTTTTAAAGAAAAGAAAAGTGATAAAAGAATAAATGAAATTAAATCGTATTATCAACCACTTGGAAAAGCAGTTTGGTCTGATAGAAACTATGAGATGTTTTCAAGAGAAGGTTATATTAAAAATGTTGTTGGGTATAAATGTATTTCTATGTTAGCGAGAAGTGCCAGTTCTATTTCGTTTTTATTATATGATAAAAAAACTAATGAGGAAATTAAAAATCACCCTCTAATTGATTTATTAAATAATCCAAATCCAACACAAAACAGAATTGAATTTTTTGAATCATTATATTCTTATAAATTAATTTCTGGGAATAGTTTTGTAAAGGCTGTGTTTTTAAGAAGCGAAAATTTCCAAAGTCCAAAAGAATTATTCATTTTAAGACCAGATAGAATTAGTATAATAGCTGGTAATTTTGGTATTCCAATAGCTTATGAATATAAAGTTAATAGTACAAAATCAACTTTCTATCTGGATAAATTAACTGGAAAATCCGAGATTTTACATATTAAAAATTTCAATCCAATTAATGATTGGTATGGTTTATCGCCTGTTGAAGCTGCTAGTTATGCTATAGATCAACATAATGAATCTTCAAAATGGAATCAGGCAATGTTGCAAAATGGAGCAAAGCCAAGCGGAGCATTGATGGTAAAAGGTGACGGTGATAATTCCGCATTTTTAACTGATGAACAATTCGATAGATTAAAAAAACAATTAAATGAAGAGTTTTCTGGAAGTGAAAATGCTGGCAAACCATTGTTATTAGAGGGTGGTTTAGAGTGGAAAGAAATGAGTTTAAGTCCTGCGGATATGGATTTCTTAGATGCAAAACATTCTTGTGCTAGAGATATTGCAATGGTTTTTGGTGTCCCATCTCAATTATTAGGAATACCAGGTGATAATACTTATAGTAATTTGACAGAGGCAAGATTGGCAATGTGGGAAGAAACAATTTTACCAATGGTTGATAATATTTTAACGGCTTTAAATAATTGGTTAGTTCCAATGTTTGATGGGAATGTTGAATTATATTATGACAAAGACAAAATTTCAGCTCTTTCTTCAAGGCAAGAAAGTTATTGGAATAAAATTGCAAATGCTGATTTTTTGAGTGATGAAGAGAAGAAAAAATTATTAGATTTGTAGTTTTTTAAATATAATCAGAGTTAATTGAATATATATTTAACAATTTTGCAAAATTAATTATATAGTCAATTTTCTAATATGGCTTCTAACTAAACCTTTTATTGCTGCTTGTTTAGAAGTATGTCTATATAAAACTCTTTGTAAATCACATGTTTCATCTCTTTTACCTTCTTCTAAAATTCTTCTGTTAAAGACTTGAAAAGATCCTGATTGTAATTCTGTAAAAATTTCTGAACCTAATCTGCATCTTAAAGAACCTAGATTATATGAATAATCACTCATTATTTGAATTTTTGTAAAAAGTGTTTTGCATTCGTCATATGGTATGATTTCTGTAATTATTTGTTCTTTTTTTGTTGGATTATAACCTAAAATTTCCAATAAAGTATTAAAATTTCCTTGCTTCAAACCTTCGTTTTGTATTACAATTACAATTTCTTTTAGTTTATTAAATTTTTCTAAATCTTCTTGTTTAACTATAAAAATGTCTTTGTGTTTACTTACAAATTCAGCTATAAAGGCCACTTGCAATTTAATACAATCCAATTTTGTTTTTTCATCAAATTCTGAGCTATTTAATATTAATGGTAAAAATTGTAATGAATAATTTATATTAAATAAAAATGAACTTGTAAAAACTTCTTTAATAAAATCCGTTGTATTTTCTCTTAAATACAAACAATTGGTCTCTAGCTTTTCTAAAAATTGAATAATTGGATTTTCTTCTAACAAAAAACCAAACAGAATATTCTTTATAATTAATTTAGTTTTTTCATCTTTTATTGTATCCATATTAAATGAATCTAAAAATTGTTTAATTTCTATGTCTACACCTTCTTGATCTTGTAATTCTTTAAGATGTTTTATTATAAGTTTTGCTATTGTTTTTTCATAGTCTAATTGTTCTAGTTTTTGAGCTAATTCATTTCTTAATCCAACAGATACATCACCAAAAGGTATTTCACAAACATCATGAAGAAATGCGGCAAAGATATACTCTTCTGGTAAATTCATGATTTTTGCAATTTTTGCTACTGCAATTAAATGATTTATCAAATATGAATATTTTCCACTTGTAGTTTGTTGAGAATCCCATCTAAATTTTTCAGTAGTTAAAATATCAGTAAAAAATTTTTCTAAAAATGTATTTTTTTCTATTATGTCTACCACTTCATCTGTAAGAAATTCCCTTAATATTTGTAAATCAAAATCCATTATTTATTATTTTTCATAAAACTTAAGAAATTGTATTAAAAAATAAAATATTAGTCAATTTCTTTTCTTAAATAAAGATTAGGAAAATTGCTTTAAATTAAATTATTCTATTAAGATAAAATACTTGCTATTATAATATTAAAATAGTTAAAATCTCATTAAAATTAGGAGTTTTATGAAAAAAGTTTTTGCTAAGAGTTTTGGCTGTCAAATGAATGTATATGATACATCAAGAATGATTGACATAATGAAAAATGATGGTTATGAAGAAACTACGAATGTGAATGATGCTGATTTAATCATTATAAATACTTGCAGTATTAGAGAAAAAGCTAAAGAAAAAATATTTTCAGAGTTAGGAAGAATAAAAAAATTTAATAAGGGCAGGGCAGTTGTTGTTGTGGCTGGTTGCGTTGCACAAACTTCAGCTAATGAAATTAAAAAAAGAATGAAAATGGTTGATATAATTGTTGGACCAGCTTCATATCATAAATTACCAGAACTTGTTAGAGCAAAAAGTGGTGTAAAATTAGATTTCTTAGCGGAAGAAAAGTTTAAAAGTTTGCCGCAAGCAAGAATTGTTAAAGGTGTTAGTGAATTAATTGCAGTTCAAGAAGGTTGTGATAAATTTTGTTCTTATTGTATTGTTCCATTTACAAGAGGTAGAGAGTATTCTAGGGATTTTAATCAAATTATTGATGAAGCTAAAGTTTTGAGAGATGGTGGAGTTAAGGAGATTACACTTTTAGGACAAAATGTTGATAATTACAAGTTTGAAGGAAAGGGGCTTGCTGATATAATTTTTAAAGTATCAAAAATTGAGGGAATTGAGAGAATTAGATATATGACTAGTTATCCAAGTCAAGTAAATCAAGATTTAATTGATGCTCATAGAGATATTACAAAACTTATGCCTTTTATTCATTTACCAATTCAAAGTGGTTCTGACAAAATTTTAAAAGCAATGAATAGAAAATATACTGTGGAACAATATTTGAATGTTGTTAAAAAATTAAGAAAATCAAGGTCAGATATTGCGATTTCTTCTGATTTTATAGTTGGCTTTGCTGGTGAAACAGACAAAGATTTTGAGGAAACACTAGAATTGTGTAGACAGGTAAATTATGCAACAACTTTTTCATTCAAATATAGTATTAGACCTGGGACTGCTGGTGAAAAAATGCAGAACCAAGTAGATGAAAAAATGAAAAGTGAAAGACTTGATATTTTACAAAAGCTACTTGAAAAACAACAAGCAGAATTTAATCAAAGTAAACTAGGACAGACTATGGACATTCTTATTGAAAGTTTATCCGATAAAAATGATGGTAGTTATTTTGGTAGAAGTCCATATTTACAAACTGTTGTTGTCGAAAGCGAAGATAAAGATTTAGTTGGAAAAATTGTAAAAGTTAAGATTAATAAAGTTGGCATGAAACTTCTGGAAGGGAAAAAATAATTCGTTGACAAATAAACCAAGCATTTAAAAATTAAACTGCCTGCGGGCAAGAGTGATGGCTTAAAACATCAAACAAAGTTTTACTATTGACTGTCGGCTTTCGTTATATTTATATAGCGGAGGCTTGCGGTTATAATAGGCTTTTTATAGCTTGAAAGGCTGTAAGGGCTGAACTTTGTCAGTTGTTTTAACCCCCGCACTTTTTTAAGTGCGTTTTTTATTAATTAAAAAAGAGGTAAAAAATGGAAGAACTGATTGAAAAAGTAAAAAAATTGGACAGAAATAAAATTCTCCAAGAAAAATTAGATGAAAATCAATCAATAAATTTGAAAATGTTTAAAGTTAAAAAAGAAATAGTTATGTATTTTGTTGCCAATAAACTAAAAAGCAATGATGATATAATTAGATTAAGAGAAATAACTGATTATATGATTAAAACTTGCAGAATTAAATATAATAAGAAAGTAAAGTTAAAAAGATTAAATTTAATAACAGAAAAATTAAATAAATTATTCATTACATTTTTAGAAGAAGTGTCAATGGACTAAAATTCCAAGCAAAAATCCGCCAATAAATGACGGATTTTATTTTTTGTAGACCTCAATTAAGCTTGTGGTTCTTCAGTTTTTGGCTCTTCAGCTTTAACTTCTTCAGCTTTTGTTTCTTCAACCTTTACAGCTTTAGCTTTTGGAACAAATACTGGTTTGTATTTGTCTGCTCCCTTTACGCCTAACTTAATCATAAGTATAGCCATTCTTTCTGTAGGTTCAGCACCTACACTTAACCAATATTCAGCTCTATCTTTTTTAAGAACTATTTTATCTTTACTATCATCAGCTAATAATGGGTTAAAAGTTCCAATGGTTTCTATAAATTTGCTATCTCTTCTATTTCTAGAATCAGTAACAACTATATGATAAAATGGAGTTTTATTCCTTCCAAATCTTGCTAATCTAATTTTTGTAGACATTTTTAAATCTTTTCATTTATTAATAAATCTTAATATGAGGGTACCAAGAATATCTGAAAGTAGATTATTCCTTTTTATTTTATTTTCAAGAAAAAAATTTTTTTGTTTGAAAAAAGATAAGACTTGAAATTAATTTTTTATTATTTATCATTCAACCAAGTTATATAAATAAAAGATTTGGGTGATTTTAATGTTGACAAAAGATATGATATTATCAAAAAATAGTATTTCTGTTATTTCGGCAGGACTTTCTATTAATGGTATACTAAATTGTGAAGAAACTATAGATATTGAAGGTAAAATAGAAGGTGATATTGTTGGAAATGTTATTACAATAAGAGAATTGGGTGAAGTTCAAGGAAATATAACAGCAAAAGTTTTAAATTTGAAGGGAAAATTCAATGGAAAAATTAAGAGTGAAAGAATAAATATTGCTAAACAAGCTGATATAAAAGGAACATTGGAATATATTTCATTGTGTGTTGAAGATGGTGCAAAGATTGAAGGCGAATTAAAAAAAATAAATGAAGTTAAATTCCCACAAACACATAAAGAATTAAAAAATTCCAAAGATCAAGGAGAGCAGAAATAAAATAAGTTAAACATAAAGGAATAATTTATGAAAAAAATATTATTGATTGTATTCTTATTAATGATTTTTACAGTAAGCTCATTTGCTTCATCTCCTATATCTATACATAAAAGTTGGACATTGTTTAAATCAACTGAAAATGGTAAGGAAATTTGTTATATAGCTTCATTGCCAATTAAAATAGAAGGTGATTATAAAAAAAGGGGTGAGCCTTATGCGACAGTTATGAGAGAAAAGGGAGCACAATATGATGAAATCAGTATAAGTTCTGGTTTTATATATGATCCAGATAAGGATATTGAAATATCAATTTTAAAAAGAAAATTTCCATTATTTTCAAATGATGAAAAGGCTTGGACTTATGATAGAAATGATGATGTGGAAATTGTAAAACAAATGAAACTTGGTGCAAAAATGTATGTTTTAAGTTATTCTAAAGCTGGAAATAGAGCTACTGATACATATTCTTTAATTGGTTTTAATGATGCATATAATGAGATGTTATCTCTTTGCAAATAATTTTAAAATAAGGTTATGGCGAAAAACAAAGTAAAACATAAAAAAAAGACAACAGTTGATACAAAACTGGGAATTTTCAAAAATATAAAAGATACTTTTAAGTATTATTTGAAAAATATTTTTTATATAATTGCATTTAATCTTATAGTCCTTGTTATTACTGAGATTTTTTTTGTAAACACTTATACGCTTACAATAAGTAGACTATTTTCTGTGTCGACATTTAATATTGTATATTATGGTCTGCCAATATTTATTTTATATGTATTCAAATCTATATTTTTTAGCGATATATTATATAGTCAAAAATACAATACAATAAGTAGTTTAATGGAAGCATTCGGTATGAGTTTTAAAAGATTTTTGCCTGTTTGTGGAACGACTATTTTCTTTTTGGTGGTAATTTCTTTTTTTGGATTATTTTTGATATTACCAGGCATATTATTTTTATTTTATTATTTTTTTTCTATTTATTTGTGTGGATTAGGAGATGTTAATAATAAAGAAAATAGTGAAGTAGTATTATTGAATGGTATCAATGCATTAAGCAGAAGTTATAATCTTGTCAAAGGAAATTTGTTTAGATTCATGTTTTTAACATTGATTATTGGTAGTTTAACATATTTTGCTGAAAGATCGTTAATATCTTATATTTTTAAATTAAATATCGGTTTAAATGATGTAACAAAAAATATAATTTCATTCTCTGTTTATGATATTATTATAATTTATACAATTTCTGTGTTTTTGAATCTTGAAAAAATAGAGGCTGATGTCAAAGAAGAAGAAGATGAAGCAGAAGCAGAAGAAAGAGCTTTAATGATGCAAAATGCTTTGGAAAACAAGAATAAGCTAAGAAAGTAGGATATTTATGAATTATTTAGTGGATTCCCATTGCCATTTGAATATGCTGGAAGAGGAAAAAGGAATTCTTATTTCTGAAGCTATAGATAAAGCCAATCAAAATAATGTCAGAATTATTAATAATATAAGCACTGAAATTAAAGAATTTGATAAAGTTTTTAAAGTAACAGAAAAATATGAAAATGTTTATGCTACAATAGGTGTTCATCCGTCAATGATTACAAATGTAGTCAATACTTTAAATTTATTATTAGAATACTCAAAAAAGGAAAAAGTCATAGCTTTTGGAGAAAGTGGTTTAGAATATGCTGAAGATTCCATAGATAAAGACAAACAAAAGAAAAATTTTGAAATTCATATTGAAGCTTGCAGAAAAACTGGTTTGCCACTTGTAATACACTCAAGGAATGCTGATAGTGATATGATAGATATATTAAAAAACGAAATGAAAAATGGTGAATTTAGATTTGTTTTACATTGTTTTTCATCAGGAAAAGAATTGTGCTGGACTGGGCTTGACTTAGGCGGTTTTATTTCATTGTCTGGAATTATTACTTTTAAAAATGCTAACGAACTAAGGGATATTGTAAAAGATGTTCCACTTAATAGAATCATGCTTGAGACCGATTCACCATTTTTAGCTCCTACACCATTTAGAGGACAGATAAATCAGCCAGCTTATGTAAAAAATATAGCAGAATATTTGGTAGATTTTTTAAAACTTGATTATAATATTATACAAAGTAATACAACTAAAAATTTTATTGAATTATTTAATAAAGTTAAACCATTGGAGAATTGATATGAAAAAATTAATTTATATTTTTACTTTTTTATTTTTAACTAATGTATGTTATGCTGGCATTGATGATTACATTAAAATCAGTCAAAATGGTAAAGTAAATCTTGACAGTAATACAATAAATAAAACTTTGACTGATGCTACAAAATCAGCACAAGATGATTTAATGAAAAAAGTAGATAAAGAGTTTCAAAAAATAACAGAAAAATTTGATGCCGAAATTAAAAAAGCTAGTGATAGAATTAATAATAATATTATAGATAAAAGTGAAAAGTTAGTTAATAGAGCAGAAAGTGAGTTCAACAATCTTATTGTACTAAAGAATAAAATAATAATGTATGCAATAATTTTCTCTGGTTTATTTATATTTATAATATTAATGATGTTATTTTTTGTTTGGAAAAGCTACAGAAAAGTTGCTAAATTTTCTTTATCTGGTTTGGTTGGTGGAAATAGTTCGGCTGATATTGAAAAACTCATTAAAAAAATTGATGAACTTGAGAAGAAAATCGATAATCTTATAAAATCAAAATAAATTTTAAGTTTAAAACCACTAGATTAATTTTCTGGTGGTTTTTTATATGTTATTTAGAATATTTAATCTTATTTGTATTTATTTAAGATTTTGTTGTAGCTCCCCTTTGCCCTTCGGGCATTTGACACCGTCGCACTTTGCCGAACGACAAGCTGCCGATTGTCTGCAAGCGGCTATCGGTTCGGCTTTGTGCTTGCTCTCAAGGAGGGGAAAGATTACGAGTAGTGATTAAGAAAAGATAGTTCAACAAGCCAGAATATCTTTCCTCTCCTTGAGGGGAAATGCCCGAAGGGCAAAGGGGAGCTACAAATTGTTAGTTTTTCTTCGCTACACTTTCTAACAAATTTTCAACTCTTTCAATCATAGTTTTATTTGATTTATTTTTCTTATGAGTTCCTCGTATATACTTTGATAATTTATACAAATTCATTAAATCACATCTATTGTTAAGATTATTATTCACATAATATTTAATAGCTTTTATTTCAAGTTGAATTAATTCTTCTTTTAATATTTTTCTTTCAATTAGTTCTATTTCATCTTTTACACTAATATCATCTTTTTTCTTTTCTATTTTTTCGTTTAGTTGTTTGTTAGGTTCTTTTAGTTTTTCTGTCATCATTTCTTTACCTTTTTTATTATTAATAAAAATCGCACTTTAAAATAAAGTGCGGAGGTTAAGAAAACTGATAAAGCTCAGCCCTTACAGCCTTTTGAGTTGTAAACAACTCATTATAACTATAAGCCTCCGCTTTATGTTATAAAAACAAAAGAGAGGTTTTAAAAGCTTTATTCGGTTTCTTATGCCGCTGCCCATACGGGCAAATCAATTGTTAATTATTCGCTTTTATTTGTCAATTAAATATCTTGATTAAAAAAAATAAATTCATAGTATTTAACAAGATATTATAACTGTTTGTTGGAATGAAGTTCACTTTAAGTTGGTTGAAAGAATATTTAGATACTCAAGCTAATTGCTCTGAAATATTGAATAAGTTGGATCAAATTGGATTAGAAGTTGATGTTGTTGTTGATGATAGTAAAAAGTTTAAAGATTTTAATTGTGTTGAAGTAATTGAGTGTAATAACCACCTAGATTCTGACCATTTACATATTTGCAAAGTTAAAAAAGTGGATGGAGAAATTCTGCAAATTGTTTGTGGTGCTCCTAATGCCAAAAGTGGAATGAAAGCTGTACTTGCACCTGTGGGAAGTATTATACCAAGTGGTGATTTTGAGATTAAAAAAAGTAAAATTCGTGGTGTTGAAAGTTGTGGTATGCTTTGTTCTGAAAAGGAACTCGGATTAGGTGAAGACCACTCTGGGATTATTGAATTATCAAGTGAAATTGAATTAGGAAAAAATGTTGCTGATATTTATGGATTAAACGATCCAATGATAGATTTGAATTTATTGCAAAACACCGCCCATTGTTTGGGTGTTTATGGTATTGCGAGAGATTTAAGTGCTACTAGTATTGGAAAATTGAGAGAATTTAAAAATCACGAAATTAAGTCTGTAATTCCAAGTCCATTTAGAGTTGAAATTCAAGACGAAAATTGTCCTGAGTTTACTTTAAGATATATTAAAGGAATTAAGAATTGTGAATCTCCTGATTGGATAAAACAAAGATTAAAAGCCGTTGGAATTAATCCAAAAAGCGCCTTAGTTGATATAACTAATTATGTGATGTTGGTGCTTAACAGACCTTTACATTGTTATGATGCAGATAAAATAAATGGTAATTTAGTTGTTAAAAAAGCCAATGGTGGTGAAAAGTTTTTAGCACTAGATAAGATTGAATATATTATGCCACAAAATGCGACTTTAATTTGTGATACAAATAGTATTTTAGGTTTAGGTGGTATTATTGGCGGTGAAAAAAGTGCAAGCTCTGATAAAACTACAAATGTTGTTTTAGAGTGTGCTGTTTTTGACCCATTAAATATTGCAAGGACAGCTAGGGCTTTAAATATAATCACTGATGCGAAGTTTAGATTTGAAAGAGGTATTGACCAAACTACTACTGAATTGGCTTTGAATTATGCTACATACTTAATACAGACTATTTGCGGTGGTGAAAGTAGTGAAATAGTTAGGGTAATTTCAAACTCTTATGATGAAAATTTAAGAATTATGAATTTCCCAATTTCTTGTGTTGAATTGTTTTTGGGATTAAAAATTGAAAGACAAAAGATTATAGAGATATTAAAAAATCTTGGTTATGGTGTCGAAGAGGATGTAAAAGATTTGAATATTTTAATTTTGACCTTACCAACTTGGCGACCCGATATTTCTGTAAAGGAAACGGTTATTGAAGATATTATTAGAGTTTATGGTTATGATAATTTGAAAGAAATCAAAATAAATAATGAAAAAATTAGTGAAACTCAAGAACAAACAGAAAATAGAAATCTAAATAAAAAGTTATGGGACGCTGGTTTATTGCTTGCTGCAAACGGTATGACTGAGATTATCAGCTGGAGTTTCATGAAAGAAGATGTAGCAAAGGAATTTGCCCCAATCAACGAAAAATTAAGAGTAAAAAATCCAATCACTGCTGATTTATCATATATGAAACCAAGTATTATACCAAATTTGTTAACTATTGCGAAAAACAATCAAGACAGAGGAACTGCAAATATTTGTATTTTTGAGAAGAGTAGGGTGTTCATGAGCTTAATGCCAGAGGGACAAAAAAGAGTTATAGGTGGTATTAGAACAGGTACAACTTGCGAAAAAGATGTATTCAGTTCATCAAGAGCCTATGACATTTTCGATGTGAAGAAAGATTTATTTGATGTTTTACGAATTTTTGGTATTTCCGCTGATGCTTTGACTATCACAAACGATGTTCCAGACTATTACCACCCTGCAAGAAGTGGTGCAATTAAGATGGGAAATATATTTTTAGGTTCGTTTGGTGAAATTCATCCATTGAAAACCAACATTTTAGGATTGAAAAATAAAGTTAATGCCTTTGAGTTATTTTTAGATAATATCCCAAAACAAAAAGAACAGAAAGCGACCCAAAAGAAAAAATATATTATAAACGATTTACAGAATGTTTCACGAGATTTTGCATTTATTTTGGATTGCGATGTTGAAGTAGGAAAGGTTATAGATACAGTAAAAAAGGTTAGCAAAGAATTGATTAAAGAAGTTCATATTTTTGACATTTATCAAGGAAAAAATATGGAAGAAGGCAAAAAGTCCATTGCTTTTTCAATCAAACTTCAACCAACTGAGAGGACTTTGAATGGTGAGGAGATTGACGGTATTAGTAATAAGATAATTAAGGATATTACTGAGAAACTGGGCGGAGTGCTTAGGGATAAGTAGTGGATTCGGATTATATGGTGCGATGTGGTGTTTTGGGTATCGTGGTTTTATATCTTCACACTAACTACCTAAGGCTATCGAATCTTGATTTACTCTTATTTTATTGCGGTTTTGATATTATTTGGTGATCCAACACCACAAGTCACAAAAGACTCAACACCGCAAGCACTATCAGTTGAGTGAGAAGGATTTTGTAAATTCATTCCAGTAGAAATTGGGATTTTAAATTGATTAGAAATTTCCTTTGTTCTGAAGGATTTAATTATTTTCTTCGAGAAATGCTTTATCGCTATTTCGTAAGTCTATAGTTTTTAGGTTTATTTCACTTCCTCTGATTGATAATATTTTGTCAAGTCTATCCCAAGCGTCCAATAAATTATTTTCTTCTGGCATTTTTACTATAATATTATTATCAAGTATAAAATCCCATCTTCTTTTTCCAACTCTTATGGCGGATCTTATCCTGGAAAATAGGCTTGGGTTGGAAGATAATATGTTAAATAAACTATAAATATTTTCTTTAGAGCCATCTCCCATTACTGCTAATAAATTGTAATATCCTCTTTTTTCTCTTTCGTTAATATTTATTGTTGTTCCTTGTTCGTTGATTAGTTCAATATTTTCGTCATTTTTCCAAATAGCAAAAGGTAAATATTCATCAATTGTTATTTCTAAGGTGTTTGGTAGTATTCTTTTTATATTAATATTTTTTATCCATGGATCTTGTTTTAATTTATTTAATAGAGAATTTAAGTCATTTTTGTCTTCTAAACTACAAAAATTATAAATTTTATCCTGTATATTATAAATGTTTGATTTATCTACGCCATTAATTTCAACATTTGAACAAATATTTTTGTAAAGTGTTTTTGAATATATAAATTTTATATCTGTTATGAAATTTGTGAAAACGCTGTTTTTATATAAAAACGAAAAAAAATAAATCACGACTAATAATATGAAGATAGTAAAAGTTATTTTGAAGACTTTAAAAAATTTCAGCATTAATATTATTAATCCTGCATTTTTTTTGGTTATTCTTTTTCTGTTTTTTTTAATTTTTGTCTTCTTTGCTGACATTATTTCTACATCTCTTCAATGATTTTTGCAAATCCTTTATTGTCATTTTCCAAGCTACCGTTAGCAACATT
This sequence comes from Rickettsiales bacterium, assembly GCA_028688645.1. Lineage (GTDB taxonomy): Bacteria > Pseudomonadota > Alphaproteobacteria > Rickettsiales > UBA1997 > CALXSC01. Next base: position 25,693 of record JAQTXT010000001.1, on the reverse strand, counting down.
TATTGCATAATAACATAATTCTTCAAATGATACTTTGTGTCTTAAGGCTAAATCGTGTAGTTTTGAAATTGATTCCATAATATCAGCTGGTACTACACCACCTTTTACAGAAGACAGCCAACTTGATTGGAAATGAATAGGATGTTGATCTTGATGTGGATTGCCAATATAAAATAATATTGTTTGTTTTTGTCCATTAAAATCGCAAGGTATTCCGAAACTTTTCATTCGATTAACTATTAATTACAATTATATCTTTAAGATAATAAATAAAAAAAAATATTCAACTAAATAATTGGTATTTACAATTAATATTTAAGATTGTAGTATATTTTATGTTGAATTTTAAAATGATATATGGGTAAAAAAGAGTCTGAATACTTAAAAGAATATAGAAATCTTTCAACTCTTGAAAAATTGAAATATAATGTTACTAAAGATTTGATTACAGGCGCTCCACCTAAGAAGATTGTGAGTGATTTTCAAATAACTTTTTTAGGGGCAACGAGAACTGTTACTGGGTCTAAGTATTTGCTAGAAAATGGTAAGACAAAGATTTTATTAGATTGTGGTTTATTTCAAGGATTGAAAGAATTAAGATTGAGAAATTGGAATAGTTTGCCAGTTCATCCAAGAAATTTAGATGCTGTTATATTAACTCATGCACATTTGGATCATAGTGGATATTTACCTTTATTGGTAAAAAATGGTTTTAGAGGAAAGATATACTGTACGAAAGCGACTTTTGATTTGTGTAAGATATTATTGCCAGATTCTGGATTTTTGCAAGAAGAAGATGCTAAATATGCAAAGAAACACCAATTTTCTAAACATAGAAATCCTAAACCGCTTTATACACAAAAAGATGCTTTAAGAACATTTAGATTCTTTGATACTATAGATTTTAATCAAGAGGTAAAAATAAGTGATGATATTAGTTTTGAGATTGTTAGAGCAGGGCATATTATAGGTGCTGGTAGTGTTATTGTGAAATCAAAAGGTAAAAGTATTTTATTTTCTGGAGATTTAGGTAGACCCCATTCTCCAATAGTTCATGATCCTGAAAGAGTACATAATGCTGATTTCGTGGTTGTTGAATCTACTTATGGTGATAGATTACATTCTGATTCGGATCCAGAAGCTAAACTTGCTGAAATGATAAATAAGGCAGTAGCTAAAGGTGGAAAAATTATAATGCCAGCTTTTTCTGTTGGTAGAACTCAAAAGATATTATATTATATAAATAAGTTAAAAAATGAAAGGCAAATACCTGATTTGACTGTTTTTCTTGATAGTCCAATGTCCATTAAGGTTACAACACTAACTGATGATTATGAAGATGAAAACAAACTTTCGAGAGAGGAATATCAAGATATATATAAATCGGTTAAATTTTGCGTCACAAGAGAAGAATCAAAAAGAATTTTAAGTTATCCTGGATCTTGCATAATAATATCAGCTAGTGGTATGGCTACTGGTGGTAGAGTTTTACATCATATAGCAAATTTTGGAACAAAACCAAATTGCACTATCGTGTTTGCAGGTTACCAAGCAGAGGGAACTAGGGGTAGGGATCTTATAGATGGTAAAAAGGAAATTAAAATACATGGTAATATGGTTCACATAAGAGCTAAAGTTGAAGTATTAGCTAATATGTCGGATCATGCTGATTGTAAAGAAATTTTGGAGTGGCTAGAAACTATGCCAAATTCTCCTAAAAAAGTATTTATAACCCATGGTGAACTTAGTTCGAGCGAAGGCTTGGCTAAAAGGATTGAGGAAAAATTAGGTTGGAAGACTGAGGTTCCTGAATATTTACAAACTGAAAAATTAATTTAAGGAGAAAAATGAAATTAAAAATAAAGAAAATGAATTTTGACAATGGAAAAGAGGCGTTTTCATATCTTAACAAAGAATCGCCAATTATTATTGAACAAGGATTTGAAGGTGGAATTAGAATAGAAATTAAGGGTGCCGATAAAAAAATTGGTACTGAGTTAGTTTTGATAGATGTTGATAATATTATAAAAAGTGATGAAGTAGGATTATCTGATGTAGCTTTTAAAAGACTAGGTTTACCTGAAGGAACTGAAGTTGAAGCTTTACATATTCCAATTTTAAAATCATTTGCTGCTGTTAGAGCAAAAATGTTTGGACATTCTATTGGAAAAGAAGATATGAAAGCCATAATTCAAGATATAGTTAATGGTTATTATTCTACAGCTCATATTGCTGCATTTTGTGGTGTATGCGAAGGTGGTAATATGAATCTTGATGAAATTTCATTTTTAACTGAAGCGATGGTTAGTGTTGGTCAAACGATTAAATGGGATTATGATATAGTCGTTGATAAACATTGTATTGGCGGTATTCCTGCTAACAGAACAACGAATGTCGTTATTCCAATAGTTGCTGCATATGGATTACATATTCCAAAAACTTCTTCAAGAGCTATCACTTCTCCTTCTGGAACTGCTGATACTATGGAAGTAATGTGTAATGTTGATGTTTCAACTGAAAGAATGAAAGAGATAGTTGATGAATGTAATGGATGTATAGTTTGGGGGGGAGCTGTTGATTTAAGCCCAGCTGATGATTTGATTATCAATACTAAAAAACTTTTAAATGTTGATAGTGAAGGTCAGATGGTTGCTTCAATTTTATCTAAAAAAATTGCTGCTGGTTCCACTCATATTTTGATTGTAGTACCTGTTGGACCAACTGCAAAAGTTAGAAATGAAGAAGATTTTAAAAGACTTAAGAATACATTTGAAGGTATTGGTAAAAAACTTGGAAAACATGTTGTTGTTGTTCATGAAGATGGTATTCAGCCTATCGGAAACGGTATTGGTCCTGTTTTAGAAGCAAGAGATATTTTAAAATTGTTCAAATGTGAAGCAGATGCTCCGCAAGATTTGAAAGAATGTTCATTGCAATTAGCTGCAGATATTATTGAGTTTGATCCGAAAGTTAAAAAAGGTGAAGGATATAAAATTGCTAAGGATATTCTTGAAAGCGGAAAAGCTTATGACAAATTTATGCAAATTGTTAAAGCTCAAGGTGCTGTTAAAGAAATTCCATCAGCTAAATTTACTAAAGATATTTTAGCAAAGAAAGATGGTAAAGTTGTTGAAATAGACAATAGAAAAATTGCACAAATTTGTAGATTTGCTGGAACACCCGAAGTAAAGGTTGCTGGTTTGTATTTATATAAGCATTTAAATGATACAGTTAAAAAGGGTGAAAAATTATTCACTATTCATGCTGATTCACAAGGTGCTATGGAACAAGCGTATGCTTTTGCAACTAGTGATGATAATATAATGAAAATCAATTAGTTATATTATAATTTGAAAAATAAAAGGATTGTTAAGTAATTTTCAATCCTTTTTTTGTATTTGTAATTAGGCTTAATTCTTTCCACTTTTAATTTATAATATCTAAATTAAATTTACTATTTAAATTATTTAATAAAAGGTATATTGAAAAATAAAAATAAAGTTTTAACCTTTTAGTGTTATTATTATTATAAATAATGTTAGGTATTTATGTCAGGTCATTCTAAATGGGCTACAACAAAGCATCAAAAAGCTATAACAGATGGCAAAAGAGCAAAAAATTTTACTAAGTTATTAAAAGAAATAACAGTAGCGGCTAAAATAGGTGATCCTAATCCAGAATTTAACCCTAGATTAAGAAGCGCAATAATTGTAGCCAAAGCTGCAAGTATGCCAAGAATAAATATTGAAAATGCTGTTAAAAAAGCAACTGGTACTGGCGCTGGTGAGAATTGGGAAGAAATAAGATATGAAGGTTATGGTCCTAATGGTATAGCTATAATAGTTGAGGCTTTGACTGATAATAAAAATAGAAGTGCTTCAAGTATTAGATCTACATTTACAAAGTGTGGTGGTAATATGGGTGAAACAGGCAGTGTTAGTTTTATGTTCGATAAAGTTGGTGTTATCGGATATGAAGGAAGTGTTACAACTGAAGATGCGATGTTAGAGGCGGCTATTGATGCTGGCGCTGAAAATGTTGAGAGTTCTGAGGAATGGCATGAAATCACTACTACAGTTGAAGATTTTATCAGAGTTAGAGATACTTTAATGACAAAATTTGGTGAACCAAAAGAAGCAAAACTTTGTTGGATAGCAAAAGAACCTATGGTTATTGATGATGTTGAAAAGGCACAAAAAATTAATAAATTAATTGAAATGCTCGAAGACAATGAAGATGCTCAAAATGTTTATTCAAATTTTGAAATTGCTGATGATATAGCAGATAAGTTATAATAAATAGTAATTTGTAAATTATTAATAAAAATCCGTCATTTAATTGGCGGATTTTTTGTTAGTTTTAACTATTGTATGATATTTAAATTCACTATAGAGTTGAATATATAGTTTTTGTTGGTATTTTTTTGGATCTATGTTGTAAAGAAAAAATTTTTAGTTTAGGTGAGGTTTGTTGACCTATACTTATAATACTACTTCTAGGCGGTGTTCCTGTTTGGCTATCGACCCAGTTAAAACTGATAATAGTTCTTCTTAGATTGATTTTACTTAAATCAACTTTAATTAAAATAGCTTCACTTAGATCAGCTCCAGTCATATCGTTGTCAGCAAATATAGTTTTGATTAAATGAGCTCTGATTAAAATAGTGTCGTAAAGATTAGCTCTTGTCAAATTAGCTCTAGTTAAATTAGCTTTAGTTAAATTAGCTTTAGTCAAATTTGCCATAGTTAAGTTCGTCATAGTCAAATTTGCCATAGTTAAGTTAGCCATAGTTAAATTTGCTACTTCTAGATTAGCTCCAGTTAGATTGACTTCGGTCAGATTAGTAGCACTTAAATCAGCTTTAGTTAAATTAGCTTTTGAAAGATCCATATTTGATAAATCTAATCCACTTAAATCAAATTCAGATAAATTTCCTTTTTCTATTCCTTTAATTTGTCCATTCATGATTTTTTCTACACAGGTTCTATCAATTTTAGCATTAAAAAGAATAACACCGCTCAAGTCTAGATCTGATAAATCTAATTCTCTTAAATCAAGTCCAGATAAATCCCATCTTTTTCTTTGCGTTGTATTTCCACTAATTATATCGATTATAATTTGTTTTCTACTTAAAATTGTTTCCATAAGAAAAATATTGTTAAAGTTGTCATAGTTGTAGATTTATTTTATTTCTAAGTCAAGGTTTTTAGGAATTAAATTTGGAAATAATATACTTTAATGTTCTCACTATAACATAAATAATAAAAAAAAGAAAATAATTGACCGAAAAATTATGCTATTATAAAATTTGGGGATGTGCAATTTATATTTTGATTAATTGGCATACAAAAGTTATTATGCCTGTTGCAATAACAATCCAAACTATTGTAGTTACAACTGATTTTGTAGTTGCTATTCCAACACTTTCAGCATCTTTACCACAATAAATACCGTAGTAGCATCCGCAGATTGATATAATCCAGCCATAAATCCATCCATGAAAAATGCCAATTAAGAAATTTTTTAAATTTAAGGCTTTCATAGATAGTCTATAATATTCATGAAACGGAATCCCAAGCATTGTTGTTCCTACACTTGCACCACCGAGAACACCAAAAATATCAGCAAACATACTTAAAATAGGCATCATTAATATTAAAGCTAATAATCTAGGGAGAGTTAGAAAATCCATTATTGGTATTCCCATAGTTTTTAAAGCATTAATTTCATCATTAACCTGCATTGTTCCAATAGTAGCAGTGTAAGAGGCACCTGTTCTACCAGCCATAATTATGCCAGTCATGGCAGGACCCATAATTCTAACCATACCAATAGCTACTAGATTTGCTACATATATTTGTGTACCAAACATTTTTAATTGAGTTGCTCCCACAAAAGCAAGAATTAATCCGACCATAAAACTAATTAAACAAACTATCGGCAAGGCTTTATAACCACATTCTTCTAAGGCAAATAAAAAATCAACTTTTCTTATTGTTGCAATTCCCGCAAAAAATCTACCAAGTGACTTAAAAATATTGATAAAAAAAATAAAACCTCTATCAAAAGCGGTATATTTATTAATTGTATTATCTCCAATTTTTTCAATTATACTTTTTTTCTCTTGTTCATGATTTATTGGATTTTTTTCACTATAAAAAGCTAATTCTAGTAATTTTTTTAAGCCATCTGGTAGGGTTGATGTATCAATTTCTGCTTTTTTGTTGTTTTTGAGTATTTTAAATACTAAAACAGCTAGTGTTGAATCCCATTTTTTTAACTCTTTTCCATCTATGATTATTTGTTTGAAAGTTGATGAGTTTATGCATTTTAAAAAATTTTCATATTCTTTCTCGTTATGATAATTTATAAAATCACCACAAAACGAAATTTTCAAAACACTATTATTTAATGAATATTTAAATTCCATAACACCAAATCTTATTTAAAGACCTATGTTTTTATATTAAGATTTATTATTTTTAATAGCAATTAATAAAGCCATTACACTAGCTTGCGTTATACCTGGTATTTTGTTTGCAGCACTAATTGTAAATGGTTTATTTGCTTTAAATTTTTCTTTTACTTCTCTTGAAAAACTACCAACACTATCATAATCAAAATCTTTTGGAATTCTTAAATCTTCTTCTCTTTTAAATATTTCAATATCCCGTAACTCTCTTTCAATATATGGTTCATAAAGTGCTTCAATGCTTATTTGCTCTTTAATTTTTGGATTAATATTATTAACTTCACTCCATATTTCAGTTAATTTTTCAATATTGATATTAGGAAAAGCTAATAATTCATAGGCACTTTTTTTTACACCATCTTGTCTTACTTCTATATCAAATTTTTTAAGTTCAGTTGGACTAGCAATTAATGATTTTAAAAGTTCCACGCCTTTTTGTATTTCTATCTTTCGTTTGTTGAATTTTTCTTGACGAATTTTAGAAATTAAACCAATTTCGTTTCCTTTTTCTGTGAGTCTTAAATCTGCATTATCGCTTCTTAAAAGCAATCTATATTCCGCTCTCGATGTAAACATTCTATATGGCTCATTTGTGCCTAGTGTTGTTAAATCATCAATCATAACGCCAATATAACTTGTAGTTCTATTCAAAACAAATTCTTCACCATTTGAAAGTCCAGCATTAATACCAGCAACTAAACCTAATCCTGCTGCCTCTTCATAACCAGTTGTTCCATTAATTTGACCTGCAAAATAAAGTCCTTTTACTTTTTTAGTTTCAAGTGTTGGATAAAGCTCTCTAGGATCTATAAAGTCATATTCAATCGCATAGGCATATCTAAGAATTTTACAATTTTCTAACCCTTTCATTGTATGAATAAATGCTTCTTGAACATCTTCTGGTAAAGATGTCGAAATTCCATTAGGATAAACAATATCGCTATCTAAACCTTCTGGTTCAAGAAATACTTGATGTCTTTCTTTATCAGAAAATCTAACAAGTTTGTCTTCTATTGAAGGACAATACCTAGGACCTCTACCTGTGATTTTTCCACCATATAAAGCACTTCTTTTTAAGTTATCTAAAATAATTTTATGAGTTTCGGCATTCGTGTAAGTTATAGGACAAACTACTTGCTCATTTTCGATTTTATCATTCAAATATGAAAATGGTTTAGGATTTTCATCAGGATTTTGTGCTTCCAATTCACTAAAATCTATTGTTGATTTTTTAATTCTCGCAGGTGTTCCAGTTTTTAATCTTTTAACACTATCACCAAAAATTGTTTTTAATTTTTCTGCTAATTTTTTTGATGGTTTTTCATCAATTCTTCCCGCCTCATGACTATTAAAACCAACATGAATTACGCCATTTAAAAATGTTCCAGTAGTTAGAATTACTTTTGGAGCTAAAATTTCGGTTCCATCTGCTAAGATAACACCATTAATGGTATTATCGCTCCCCCCTTGAGAGGGAGTGATGATTAAATCAACAACTTCGCCTTCAATTAAATCTAAATTTTTATAATTTTGGATTAATTCCAAAGCATATTTTTTATATAATTTTCTATCTATTTGGGTTCTTGGAGAATGGACTGCTGGTCCTTTACTTGCATTTAAAATTCTGAATTGAATACCTGCTTTATCAGATAAAATTCCCATAACACCATCAAGAGCATCAACTTCTCTAACAATAGTTCCCTTTGCAATACCACCAATAGACGGATTACAAGATAATTCACCAATATTTTTTTTATCAAAAGTTATAAGTGCAGTCTTTTTACCCAGTCTAGCACTAGCACAACTAGCTTCTAAACCTGCATTTCCACCGCCTATAACTATTACATCGTATTTCATTATTTATATCTTATAAAACAAGTAATGATTCTAATAGTTTTATTTAATTTTACAATATACAAATAGATTGATTAATCTATAACTTGACTAAACCCATAAAATGATTGATACTATAATTAATCTTTTAAAATAAAATGTATGGACTTAATATTAAAAAATATAATTCCACATGATGAAGGTTCTTATTACTGGCTATGGAATAGGAGAGTTTTTTCTGGTTTAAAAATTCCATTTATTGATAAGGAAAAAGACGATATTCAATATAAAACATATAGTATTATTGAATATACAAATGTTTTTGGACAAAAAACTTATGAATTAGTGGACGACACAGGAAATAAACATAAAATTGTTTTTACAAAAAATAAAATTATTATTGATGATGGAAAAATTAATATTTTCCGTAATAAATGTAATATAATATATGAACACAATGGAAAAGGCTTTATATCAATCAGAGATGATAAATTAGACTTTTTTCGTTATTATACTTCTGCTGGAAGTTATGTAGAGGTGCGTTTTATTGCGGAAAATGGAGAGCTAAAAAAACAGATTAATATATTAAAATCGCAAAAAATAGTTTCACAAAAAATATATTTAGACTCAAAATTAATTCTTGAGAGATATTTTAATGAAAATGGTCAAAAAATAAAAGAAATACAATATAGACCTGATGGTTTATTAAAATATATTGATGATGATATTGGAACTATGAGACAAAAATATATTTTATATTTTCAAGATGGAGTTACACCAATTTTAATACAACGACATAAAAACTATAGATTTGTAAGTCCAAAAACTGGAGAAGAATTTAAATTAATATCAACAGAAAGTGGGTATCAAATTCTTACTGATAGAGAACGTGGTAGACAAGTAATAGATGACATTTTTGAAAAGTTTATGGAAAATTTTAATCCATTAGTTGAAAATTTGGGTCAAGATATGGCTAATGCTTACCTAGCAACGCATTGTGATCCCAATAGGATGTTTATTAATTTCGCAGCAAAAGCGACGCAACCAAGAACTTTGAAAGAATTTCAAGATAAATATTTTACGGCGGGTGATACAGCTGAATTTAAAGTTGGTATTATAGGAAATAAGGATTCCAATCATTCTATGTGTTTGGTAATTCCAAATCCAGCATTATATCCAAAAGCAAAAGCATTTTTATTTGATAGTTCTTTTTCTCGTTCAAAGATGAAAGATGGACTATTTACAGATGTAAATCTAGAACTAGCGAGAGATATTTATTTACTAAATTCAAGTCAAATGCAACATGGAGATTCTTGTACTTTTTTTGCAATGCTAGCAGTGGAAGAATTATCGCAGAAATCTTTTGAGGAAATTTGCAATTTATATAAATATATTTGCGATTTAAGATCTAAAAAAATAGCTAATGATTTTGAATTGCAATTAAGCATATTATTAAGAGAAAAATTTCCCTTACAAAGACAGTCTAAAAGTGTTCATGGAGACGGCTGGAATTCGAAATATTTTATTGAATCCATGGAAAAAAGAATTAAAATTCCAAGATTTTTTTAAAACAAAATTTTCTTGATTTTTAATAAAAAAAAATAATAATGGAAAGGCATTTAGCATAAATAATGAGAAAAAATGACAAAATATAGAACACATACGTGTTGCGAATTAAGAGCTTCTAATGTTGGAAGCCAAGTTAAGCTTAGTGGTTGGGTACATTCAATTAGGGACCATGGAAGCTTATTATTTATAGATTTAAGAGATAATTATGGAATTACTCAGTGTATAATTGATATAGAGAAAGATAAAAATCTTGTAGATTTAGCCTCAAAAATAACACTTGAAAGTGTAATTTTAGTTGAGGGAAAAGTTGTTGCAAGAAGTAATGAAACAAAAAATCCTAATTTGCCAACAGGTGAAATTGAGGTTGAATTGGACAAATTAGAAATTGAAAGTAGGGCAGAACAAATACCATTTCAAATAGCTGATGAGACTCAAAATTATCCAGAAGATTTAAGGTTGAAATATAGATTTCTTGATTTGAGAACTAAAAGAATGCATAGAAATGTTCAAATGAGATCTAAAGTAATTGAATTCATGCGAAATGAGATGATTAAACAGGACTTTTTGGAATTTCAGACTCCAATTTTAACTTCATCTTCTCCAGAGGGTGCTAGAGATTTTTTAGTTCCTAGTAGAAATTTCCCTGGAAAGTTTTATGCTTTGCCTCAAGCTCCTCAACAATTTAAACAGTTATTGATGATTAGTGGCTTTGATAAGTATTTCCAAATTGCACCTTGTTTTAGAGATGAGGGAACAAGAGCTGATAGATTGCTTTATTTTTATCAATTAGATATGGAAATGTCTTTTGTGGAGCAAGAGGATGTTTGGGCTGTTATGGAACCAGTTATGTATAATACATTTAAAAATTTTAAACCTGAAAGAAAAATTACAAACGCACCATTTCCTAGAATCAAATATTGGGATTCGATGTTAAAATATGGTTGTGATAAACCTGACTTAAGAAATCATATTGAAATTGTTGATACAACAAGTGTGTTCAGAGGTTCTGATTTTGGAATTTTTGCAAAAGCTATTGAAAGCAATAGTAAAGTTGTTGTTAGGGGTATTCCTGCTAAAAATACAAGTGAAAAGCCTAGAAGTTTCTTTGATAAAATGGTTGCTTATGCGATTGAAGAGGGTGCTAAAGGTTTGGGCTATATTACTTGGACTAAAGAGGGCGAAGCTAAAGGACCTGTTGCAAAGTTTTTAAGTGCCGAGAGATTAATTGAATTAAAGAAAATTGCTAAATTAGAAGATGGAGATTCAATTTTCTTCTCTTGTGGCTTGCTTTTAGAAGCATCAAAATTGGCTGGAAAAGTTAGAACTAAGCTTGGAAACGAATTGGGATTGATTGATAAAGAAGCTTATGCATTCTGTTGGATTATTGATTTTCCGTTCTTTGAAATGAATGAGGAAACAGGTGCTTTAGATTTATGCACAATCCATTCTCAATGCCACAAGGTGGTTTGGAAGCTATTTTAAATACTCCAAATCCTCTAGATATTTCTGCTTATCAATATGATATAGTATGTAATGGTTTTGAATTGGCAAGTGGTGGTGTTAGAAATAACAAAGTTGAACTAATGTATGAAGTATTTAAGAAAGTTGGTTATTCAAAAGAAGCTGTTGAAGATAAATTTGGTGGTATGATTAATGCATTTAAATTTGGTGCTCCTCCTCATGCTGGTTGTGCTCCTGGCATTGATAGAGTTGTAATGCTTTTGCTTGATGAAGAAAATTTGAGAGAAGTTACAGCTTTCCCAACTAATGGTAAAGGTGAAGACTTAATGATGAATGCTCCAAATAATGTTGATGAAATACAATTAAGAGAGTTACATATCAAACTAAGAGAAAAAGCGAAAGATAATTTGTAATTGGAAATATGAAAAAAATACTAATTTATTCAATAATATTTGTTCTAATACAAACCAATTTATCATATTCAGCTCAAGAATATGATAAATTTAGTTTAATTAATGCAGCAAAGAATAATAGTATTTTAAAAACTAAATTATATTTAGCTAAAGGATATGATGCGAATTTAAAAGATGTTAATGGTAATACCGCACTGACTTATTCTATTCTTAATAATAATGTTGAGATAACAAAATTATTAATTAGAAATGGTGCTAATTCAGAGATAAAAGATAGCAGTGGTAAAAAAATCTATTGTTCAGCAAAATCTAGTGATGATTATGTAATTAGAAGGTTGTTTGAGAGATATGATGAAAAACAATGTTATAATAAAGTAGCCAAAAAAACAAAAGCTAAAAAAGTAAATGTTTCTAAGACTCCAGAGCAAAGCGGTTTTTTAAATTGGAAGAATATAACAGCTGGTATTGTTGTTGCGGGTGGTGCGGTAGCCTTGTTTTCTGGTGGTGGCGGTGGCGGTGGTAATGATACTTCTGATGATGTTGATACTGAATATGATAATGTTGGAGATGTGAGTTCTTCTGCTTTAAACAGTATTTTATCTAGTAATCAATATGATCGAGATTGGTTGTCATTAGGAATAATATATAATAATTATGATGATTATAATCTTATAAGATTAGCTTATGCTTATGCTAGGGGTTATACAGGAAAAATTAAAAATCCGTATTCTGCTGCTACGCCATATTATTTAAGTAGTGCTAGCGGAACAACAAGTTTAAGTCCTGATTATAAGATTAGAGTGGCAATTATGGATTCAGGAGTTCAATTAGATCATCCTGATTTAATAGCAAATATTTCAACATTACTAGCAAATTCAAATATTGCTGCTATTTATTGTAGTCATAACCCTTCTGATCTAACTAATTGTCCTATTGTTAATACTAATGTGAATGATCCTACTCCTTCAACATTAGACAGTGATTCTTCTCATGGAACATTTCTAGCTGGATTAATTGGTGCTGAATATAATTCTGAAGGTATAATGGGAATAGCTTCAGATTCTGAGTTGATACCATATAGATTAACATCTGATGCAGGAAATTTTGTTCCTTATTATTATATTGGACAAGCTTTTGAAACAGCTAGTAATAACGATGTAACTGTGATTAATAATAGTTATGGACTTACTGCTGATAGTTCTTTAAGTGCAAAAAGTATTGCTACAGGTGGATATGACGGACAAAATTATTTGAATTATGTTTTTGGTGATTATGATTATGGAACATATTATGGAAATATTTCATCATTAGGGTCGTATAGTAGTTTTATCACATATAGTAGCAATTTTATAACTCAAATAATAGATGCTGTTTCTACTAATGATGTAATTTTTGTCTTTTCCGCTGGTAATGACAGTTATTCTCAATCGTCAATAATGACAGCAGTTCCGCTTTATTTTAGTGAATTTTATGATAGTACGACTGGATATTATAAAAATTTCATAAATGTTGTAGCTTATGATACATCTGCTGGAACTATTGCATCTTATAGTAATGCTTGTGGTGTAACAGCTCAATACTGTTTGACAGCTCCAGGAACTGATTTGGTTTCTACAAGCACTGCAGATGGATATGCACTTGGTAGTGGAACTTCGTTTGCTGCCCCAACAGTGACTGGTGCTGTAGCTGTTTTAAAAGGCGCTTTTCCGTATTTAACTGGTGCCGAAATTACAAGATTATTATTTGTTACTGCAAGGGATTTAGGTATTACTGGTGTTGATGAGGTTTATGGCTGGGGGATGTTAGATTTAGAAAGAGCGACAAGACCAGTCGGCGCAACGCTAGTCCCTATTGATACAAGAATTGCTTCTTTAAGTATTAGTTTGTTAGGTAGTTCGGTAAAGTTGTCGTCAACTTTTGCAAATAGTCTTCAAAATGCAAATTTATCATTTGTTATTTTAGATGATTTTAATAGAACATTTACATTAAATTTAAATGATTATTTAACTGTTGAAAAAAGTAAATTAAGTACAATAGATGTTTTGAATAATTTTGGTTCAAATAATATAAAAACTATTGCTCTAAATAAAAGTAAAAGCTTTAATTTTTATTCTTCAAATACTGTAATTGATAATCACAATTATCAAGAATTGGAATTTTCAAATAGTATTGATAGTATGACTGATAATAATTATGGGTTTAATTTTTATTTTGGAAATAATCCGTACAATGCTTTTATAGGTAATAAAGTTGATTTTTATAATAATTATTCATTATCAAAATCATATAATTATAATATCTTAAATCCTTATTTTAAAGCAAATTCTGATTATAATTTTGGTTTAAATAATATTATTAAATTAAATGATAATTTAAATGTGAATTTTGGTGTTTTATATCAAGATTATGCAATGAGTTATCAAGAAAAATACTATGATGAAACGAAAGATGATGATTTGGGTTCTTCGTTCTCAGCTTTGAGTGGTTTAACATATAATTTGAATAAAAATGTTTCTACAAAAATTGAATTTGGCTTATTAAATGAATATAATACAATACTTGGTTCACAGATGAATGGTGCATTTGGTATTGGAGAAAATAATTTAACATATATGGCAAGTTTGCAAAACGATATAAAGTTCAATGATAAATTTTCAGTTTTTGGAAAAGCTAATTTTGGTTGGACTGAAGCAAATACAGAGAGTAATTTGTTAATTAAAGATTTTTCAACTCTTTATAGCAATTCTTTTGCTATTGGTATGAACTACAATATTAATAATGAAAAAAATAAGTCGAAAAATATATCGTTGTTAATTTTCCAACCAGTTCAAATAAAATCTGGAAATATGCAAATTAATTTGCCAGTTGCTAGAGATATGGATGGAAATATTTATTATCAAAATAATAAAGTTAATTTGAAAGATAAAAATGAAATTGATTTGCAATTAGCTTATAATAAAAATGTAACTAAAGATAGTTCATTCAATCTAGGTGTTGTCTATAAGGATTATCTGGATAATGAAGCTATATTTTTATTGAAATATAAGAAATTATTTAATTTCTAAAAATTATCTCCTTGCTTTTTCATCAATATTTTATATTATTAATTTAAGGAAATAAACATATAAAATATGGTATTATCATATATTGCGAGATTTTTTACTGTTTTTTTAATTGGTATTGTTGCTCATAAAATTATAAGTTTTACTTTTATGATAATAATTGGGCTTGTTATATACATGCTTGTTAAAAATCCAGAGTTATTATCAGTAATCATGGCAAAAATTCATGATTTATTTGGAACTGTTAAACAACAATAATATTATGGAAAAAGTCTTTGATAGTATTGCTGAATTAAAACAAAGCAAGAAAATTGCTGTTGCGGTTTCTGGTGGTATAGATTCTTTATCTTTAACATTACTAGTAAGTAATTGGGCTAAAAAACATAATATTGAAGTTGTTGCATTAACTGTTGATCATGGCTTAAGGGAAAATTCTAATGATGAGGCTGTTTATATAAATTCTTTACTAAAAAAATATGGTATAGAACATCATATTCTAGCTTGGGAGGACGAAAAACCAAAGACTAATATAGAAAGTATTGCTAGAGAAGCTAGATATAAACTAATTTTTAATTTTTGTAAAAATAATAATATAAATACTATTTTATTGGGTCATCATTTGCAAGATCAAGCGGAAAATTTTTTGATTAGATTATTTAGAGGAAGTGGTATTTTAGGACTTTCATCTATGCAAAAAGTTTCTTATTTTAGAAATTTTACTATAATTAGACCTTTTTTGGATATCAAAAAAGAAAATTTAAAAGAATATTTAGTAGAAAATAATGTTAAGTGGATTGAGGATGAAAGTAATGCTGATGAAAAATTTTTAAGAAATAAAATAAGAAATTTTTTAAATTCATTTGAAGAAGAAGACAATATTATAAGAAGAATAAATATGGCGGTTGATACATTTCAAACTGCGGAAAATATTATTAAAAATAGAATAGATAGTTTAGAAAATGAAGTATATTTTTATGATAAAAATTATCATTATTATGTGATAAATTATAAAAAATTTGTAAATTTTGAAAAAGATATTCAATTAAGAATTTTATCAAAAATAGCAAAAGATGTTAGCCAAAATATTTATAATCCTAGACTTACAAAGTTGGAAAGATTATTAAATGAATTAAAAAATCTAAAAAAATATACATTTTATAATTGTGTATTTGAAAAAATTAATGATAATGAATTCGTTTGTTATAAGGAATATAATTCGATAAAAGACAAAAGTTTGTATTTGTCTAAGGGCGAGTTAAATAATTTTTTGCAAACTTTAAAGAAAAAAAATCTAAAAAAGTATAATGAAATTAAAAATTTTAGAGGATATAAAAGGGAAATTTTATATACTATTCCAATATTTGATTTACAGGAGGTCTAATGACTAAAGTTATTGGTATTACTGGACTTATTGCCTCGGGTAAATCTGTATTAGCTGACTACTTAAAATCAAAAGGTTTTAAAGTGTTTGATGCTGATTGTGAAAGTAAAAAATTATATATGAATATTGATTTTTTAAATAAAATAAAGCAGATATTCCCTAATTCTTTTAAGGGGGAAGTTTTTGATAAAAATTATTTAAGAAACCTTATTTTTTCTGATAAGAATGAAAAAAGCAAACTAGAAAATTTAATTCATCCTATTCTTGAGAGAAAATGTGAAGAATTTATTAAAGAAAATATTAATGAAAAAGTAATATTCTTAGATATACCTTTGTTGTTTGAGGTAAAATGGGATAAAAAGTGTTCTGATGTAATTCTTGTAATTGTTGATAAACAAATTCAATTACAAAGATTTTTAGAGAGAGGAGGGGATATTAAGATATTTGATAAAATTATCGAAAATCAAGGAAATATTGAAGAAAAAATTTCAAAATCTAAATATGTTCTATATAACGATTATTCTTTGAAAGAATTTTACGATGAAATTGAAGAAATTTTAAACAAATTATAATTATTTGTATGAGTATTGACTTAATCTTAAAAAAAAATATAATTATGGCATATTAATTAATACTGGCTAAATGGATATTGATTTGTTATATAAAAGATTTTCATTCGAAGTCCTAGCTAGAGATGCGTACACTCCTCCTAGAATATTGAGGGCAATGTGGAAAAATGAAAAACTTAATCACGATATTTTAATTTTACTTATAATAAATCAGAATACTCCTACTGAAGTTTTGAGAGAAATTTGGATTGAAGAAAATAAAAGAAAAGTTATATTTCTTAGCACTTTGTGTTATTTTGCTAGAAATCCAAATACCCCTATAGATATTTTACAAGCAATGTGGGATGAAAGAAATACAGAAGGAACAAAGGTTAATTTTGATGTTTTATGTGAAATTGCTAGAAATCCAAATACCCCTATAGATATTTTACAAGCAATGTGGGATGAAAGAAATACAGAAGGAACAAAGGTTGATTCTCATGTTATTTATGGGCTTGCGCATAATAAGAATATTCCTATTAATATTTTGCAAGCAATGTGGGATGAAAGAAATAAAGAAGGAACAAAGGTTGATTCTGCTGTTTTATGTAAAATTGCTGGAAATCCAAATACTCCTATAGATATTTTACAAGCAATGTGGGATGAAAAAAATACAGAAGGGACAAAAGTTAATTCTGCTGTTTTATGTGAAATTGCTGGAAATACAAAAACTCCTGTTAATATTTTACAAGCAATGTGGGATGAAAGAAATACAGAAGGGACAAAAGTTAATTCTGCTGTTTTATGTGAAATTGCTAAAAATCTGAATACTCCTGTTAAAATTTTACAGATGATATGGGGTGAGAAAAATACAAAAGAAAAAGGAGTTAGATCTGTTATTATCTTTAGACTTGCACAAAATCCAAATATCCCTATTGAAATTTTACAAGCAATGTGGAATGAGATAAATGTGAAAAACATAAGAGATAATTTAGAATTTATTGAACAACTTATAAAAAATTCAAGTACTCCTGTTGAAATTTTACAAGCTATATGGAATAATAAAATGATGATTAATCCTAATGTTGTTTGCGGGCTTGTACAAAATCCAAATATCCCTATTGAAATTTTACAAGCAATGTGGGATGACATAAATAATGAGGGAACAAAGGTTAGTTTTTATGCTCTTCATTTAATTGCGCAAAATTTAAAAAAACCTCTTCCACTTCATATGGCTTTTGGATTATTGGGAGATGAAATAGGTTTTCCTCATTGTATAAATCCAAAAAGTGAAATATTTAATGGGCAATATTATATAGCCTTGCAAGCATGTTATTTTGAGCGTCTTGCTGCACAAACGAGAAATGCTATTATGGTTAATCCTAAAGATAAGTATATAATAGATTTTTTAATTAGTATGTGTCCTAACATAAGAAAAAGGCTGGGTACGAAAGAAAATAGAAGAATATTTATAGATGAACTAAAAAAAATAAGTGATGAAGCAAATTTACCCGTTATTTTTAAAAAATTACATGAAATTGATAGTAGATTTTCGCTTATATTGCCTGGAGATGATTTTACAATAATGCCTGAAAAAATTCTTCCGATTATAAAACGAGTTATTAAAGTTCCAAAATTTATTGCCCCATCTCCACAAATTGGCTCTATAAGTGAATATCGACAAGAAACTAGAGGTTTAGTTAGAACAAGAGTAGGGGAAGCTTTAATGCGTCAAAAATCTGATGATATGAAGATTGTAGAAACAACAAGTATAGAACCAAAAATAAAAAGAAGAAGAGAAGAAACTGAGGCTAACAAGGAAAAAGAAAGATTATAAACGATAATAGACCTGTTGCATAATAATTTGAAATTTTTCAATGGAAAAAAGACATCTGAGTATGGGAAGTTTTATAATATTTTCCACAAAAATTTAATTTCTACTTCAAAATCCTTCAGAATTTCAAAATTTTTAACAACGAAATATATAAGTATACTGTTTCTGCTAACAATTTTGAAATATCTTCGTCTTTTTTTGTATAAATTATTTTTTGTGGAAAAATTATTTATGCAATAGGTCTAATTAAAAAAATTAATTTGGTAATTTAATTGTTTTCTTTATTTTTAAGATGCAAAAAAACTCCGCAAAATATATATGCGGAGATTTTTATTATTCAAATACTACAAAATTTATTTAAAACTCCATTTTTTATTGAATTTAGTAATTTGATCATCTTTTGTATTAACAAAAGCATGTTTTCCATCTTTCCATGCTGGATGATTATATGGGTCCAATTCAACACTTATTACAGAACCTTCTTTTCCATAGCATGATTTTGTTTTAAATTCGCTACCATCAGTAGTTTTAACAATAATCATGTGATAATCTGGATGAATATCTTTCTTAGCCATTTTTTTCCTATTATTTTTTTACAAAATCTCTATTTAGAAGTAGTCTAAAACATTATTTTATTTAATCAAGTTAAAAATGAAAAAAATTAACTTACATATTAAAAATATTATTATAATATATTTTGTTATGATGGAAGAAGTTAAAAAAAAACAAAATATAGCCTCAAATCCTGATTATTCAATCTGGACAAGTGCTTCTGCTGGCTCAGGGAAGACTACTGTTTTGGTGAAAAGATTACTAAGAATGCTTTTATCGGGAATTCAACCTTCAAAAATTTTGTGTATTACATTCACAAATACTGGTGCTGCTGAAATGAGAAATAGAATTAATGCAAAATTAGCAGAATGGACTACTCTTAATGATGAAAAATTAGAAAAGGAGATATTTGAATTAGATGGCGATTATACAAATATTAAAGAAAAAACAAAAATAGCTAGAACACTTTTTGCAAAAATTCTTGATTATAGTAATGATTTTAAGATTTTAACAATTCATTCATTTTGCCAGCAAATTATAAAAAGATTTCCTCTTGAAGCAAATATTATACCTAATTTTCAAATTGCAGATGAAGTTATATCAAGTGAATTATTATTACAAGCGAAAGATGAACTGTTAAAAATAGATAATTCAGAGGT
Organism: Rickettsiales bacterium; assembly: GCA_028688645.1. Lineage (GTDB taxonomy): Bacteria > Pseudomonadota > Alphaproteobacteria > Rickettsiales > UBA1997 > CALXSC01. The sequence continues at coordinate 5,909 of JAQTXT010000001.1, read as the reverse complement.
TAAACGATCTATTGAATATATTTTTACTTATGAAAATGAAGAACAATTCGTTGCTTTATTGAAGCAGGCGATGGGTCAAAAAGATAATTTACTTTATTTAAAAAGTAAATTTTTTACGACTGACGGTGTGATTAATGAAATAAAAAAAAGTTTCGATTTGGAGTTTGAAGAAAATAGTGAAAGTATTGAAAATGAATTTTTAGAGAACTTGGATCTTTCTATTTTAAATGACGATTTACTTGACAGTGTTGAAAGTTCTGGTAAGGTAACAGATTTAAAATTTATTAGTTTTTTTAAAAATAAATTTGATCTAACTAAATACATTTATTTATTTTTAACACAAAAAAATGAGATAAAAGCTGAAGGAAAAATAATAACAAAAAATATAGTGGAAAATTTTCCTCAACTTGCTGATTTCGTTGAAAGGGAAGGGCGGAGAGTTTTTGAATTCGTAGAAAGGCGAAATAATTTAATCAACTTTGAATTTACTGCGCATTTTTTAAGATTGGTTTATTGCATCTTTGACATTTATACTGCTTTAAAAAAAGATGCAGGATACCTTGATTATAGCGATTTGATTTTTGAAACTGACAGACTTTTAAACGATTCAAGATATAAAAATTTGAATGGTGAAAATCCATATTCAAATTGGATAAACTATAAGTTAGATGAGGGCATAGACCATCTTTTAATTGATGAAGCGCAAGATACAAGTCCGATTCAATGGGATATTGTAAAATCAATTACAGAAGAGTTTTTTGCGGGCTATGGATATAAAGAAAATGAAAATAGAACAATTTTTGTAGTTGGTGATGAAAAACAATCAATATTTAGTTTTCAAGGTGCTGATCCTAATAACTTTCATATTATTTTAGAGGATTATAAGCAAAAAATAGAGAATTGTGGTAAAAAATTTGAAAATATTTATTTGGAAACTTCATTTAGATCTTTAAAGTCGATACTTAGTGTTGCAGACGAAGTATTTAAAGAACCATCAAGAAAAAATGCAATTTCAAAATTACAGGATACGATAAAACATAATATTGTGAGGCAAGATGGCGTTGGAAAGGTTGAAATATGGCCGTTGATTGGAGATAAAACAACAAAACAAGAGAAAAATGAAGAACTACCGAATTGGGAGATTAATTATCCTGAGAATATAGAACCTACAAATAAACAGAAACTTGCTGAAATTATAGCCAAAGAAGTCAATAGTTGGTTTAAAAATGGCAAAATAATTTTTTCAAGAAAAGATAAGTGTTTTCGTCCTTTAAGATACTCTGATATAATGATTTTGATTAAAAATAGAGATAAAGATTTTATCAATTATTTGATAAGACAATTTAGTAAATACAATATTCCAACGATGGGAAATGATAGATTTAATCTATCTGAAAATATTATTTCTCAAGATATTATCTCTTTGTGTAAATTTGTTTTGTTTAATGAAGACGACTTGAGTTTGGCTAATATAATAAAATCACCAATTCTCAATATGTCTGAAGATGATTTATATAAATTATGTAAATACAAAAATGAAAATAATTGCAGTTTATGGATTGCTTTTTCAAATTGTGATTTTTTAAATGATTTAATAGAAAAGGTACAAATTTTAACCCCTTATGAATTTCTATTTTATGTCTTTGAAACTAAAAATATTAGAAAGAATTTTAAAGAAAGATTTGTATATTTAGCTGATGAAGTTTTGAACGAAATTTTAAATTTAGTTAACGATTATGAAAAAAATCATAATGATGCTACATTATTAGGATTTATCGAATTTTTAGAAAATAGTGATCTTGAAATAAAAAGGGATATAGATTTATCAACTGACGAAATTAAAATAATAACAGTTCATTCATCAAAAGGTATGGAAAGCCCAATAATTATTTTAGCAGACACTAATCATACAAAAGGTAAAATACAGAAGACAAGTAGTATTTTAAATCACAAAATTGAAGGCTATGATTTTAAACTGCCGATATTAGTTAAAGAGAAAACAAATTTTACAGAAAATACCATAAAAGAACAAATGCAAAGTGAAGCTGAAGAAGAATATTTAAGACTTCTTTATGTTGCAATTACTAGGGCGGAAAATGAGCTTTATATTTGCGATTATGGAAGGGGACAACAAGAAGCAAAAGAAAATTGTTGGTATGAAATTTTGAAACAATCTATAATAAATATTGGTGCAAAAAATAGAAAAAGTGAAAATTTTGAAGAGAATATTTTATACATTGGTGATGAGGATAAATTTGATAAAACAGCTAAAATCAATATTAAAAAAATGGAAAATCAAGAAAATATTGGTTCAATAATTTTGACTATATCTCAATCAAAAACTCAAAAGGAAGAGAGTAAAATAATTAATCCCTCATTATATTATGCTGAAAATGTGATAGTAAAACCACATGAAAATTCTGATAATATCCAAAAAGGAAAATTGGTTCATAAATTACTAGAAATTTTGCCAGAAGTTAAAGATAGTGAACGAGATAAAATAGCTGACATATATTTAAAAGATTCTCATTATAAAAATGAAATAAAAGAGATTGTTTTTAATGTTTTAAATAATAAAGAATTTCAATATTTGTTTGGAGAAAATTCTAAAGCAGAAGTTCCAATTTTTGGAAATATTGGAAAAGATATTATTTCTGGGCAGATTGATAGATTGACAATTACTAATGATAAAATATTTATAATTGACTATAAAAATACAAATTATTTGCCAACGAAAGTTCCTGAAAAATATAAAAAACAATTAGGATTATATAAAATATTAATTGAGAAAATTTATTCAAATAAGATTGTTGAATGTTATATTTTATGGACAAGTTTTGGCAAAATTGATAAGATTGATTTAAAATAAATAAAATTTCTGATGCAAAAAATAATTTTAAGACCTCATCATATAAATTGTATTTTTTTCTTTGAAGGAAAAGGTTATAGTGAAGAGTTTATTAAGAATATGACTGATATAATTTCCAACCTTAATGAAAATATTATTAAGTTCCAATTTGATTGCGATTGTTTGTGTTCAAAATGTCCCAATAAAGTTAATAGTTTGTGTAAAGATGAAGAACACATAAAATTATTAGATAGATTAACAATTGAAAATTACAATTTAGATTTAAATAAACAATATTGTTTTGATGAATTAATTAATTATTTTTACAGAAATTTTGACACTGAAAAATTTAAAAAAATTTGTAATTCATGTGAGTGGTATAAAAATGGTGTTTGTTCTGTTGAAAAAATAAATATTAATAAGAAAAAGTATAAGAACTAACTGTATAAGCGAATTTTTTTATGTTCTAACTAAAATGTGAAAAATTATAAATATTAGACCTGTTGCATAAATAATTTGAAATTTTTCAATGGAAAAAGACATCTGAGTTATTGGAAGTTTTATAATATTTTCCACAAAAATTTTGAAATATCCTCATCTTTTTTTGTATAAATTATTTTTTGTGGAAAAATTATTTATGCAACAGGTCTATTATCAAATTTATTAAAAGTTAAGTTATAATTAAAAATAAACCTCTTGATTTTATCAAAAGGTTTATTTTTTATTTTAACAGTTAATTTACTACTTAACAAGCTGTTGTTTTTTTGATTTTCTTTTCATAAGCACAGATTTCTTCTGTGTCTTCCTTGAAGAATAATCTTTCATTATGTTCACCTTGTTTTCCAACATTAAATTGGTCAACTGGTCTGTGGTATCCCATAACTCTAGTCCATACCTGTGTTGGTTCTCCACATATTGGGCAAGTTTTTTGTTCGCCATTTAAATAACCATGCTCAGAACATGTTGAGAATACAGGAGTTATTGTGATATATGGCATCTTATAATTACCCAAAACAGTTCTTACAAATCTTTTACATGCTTCACCACTACTAATTCTCTCACTCATATATAAATGCAATACTGTTCCTCCTGTATATTTACTTTGTAAATCATTTTGCAAAGTCAAAGCTGTAAATGGATCATCTGTATAATTTGAAGGCAACTGACTGCTATTTGTATAATAGATGTTTGGATAAGTTCCTGCTTGAATTATGTTTGGATACCTCTTTCTATCCTCTTTAGCAAATCTATAAGTAGTTCCTTCAGCTGGCGTTGCTTCTAAGTTATATAAATTTCCAGTTTCATTTTGATATTCTTTCAATTTACTTCTCATGAATTCAAGAATTTCTGTAGCTAAGACTATACCCTTTGAATCGCTAATATCATAACTATCATCAGTGAAATTTCTTATCATTTCATTCATACCATTTATTCCGATAGTTGAGAAATGATTTCTAAAATGTTTTAAATATCTTTTAGTGTATGGATAAAAGCCTCTTTCATAAAGTTCTTGGACGAAAATCCTCCTTTTTTCAAGGGTTGATTTTGCTAAATCCATTAATCTACCGATTTCTTTTAGCATGCCTTGTTTGTCGCCAATTCTTGCAATACCGTCAGAATAACCTTTAAACCTATAACCAAGTCTTGCCATATTAAGTGTTACAACACCAATAGAACCAGTCATTTCTGCTGATCCAAATAATCCATTTCCTCTTCTCAAAAGTTCTCTTAAATCTAATTGAAGACGACAGCACATGCTTCTAACGGCACCTGGTTTATAAGCATCTGGATTAGGAACTAAATTTCCATCTTTATCTTTCATGTATTGACTTCCAAGGAAATTTTGGAAATATGAGCTACCTATTTTTGCTGTATTTTCAAATAATGCATCAGCGGCTGGTGTATCCCATTTAAAGTCTTCTGTTATGTTAACTGTTGGGATAGGAAAAGTAAAAGGTTGACCTTCATTATCGCCTTCTGTCATTACCTCATAATATGCAACATCAATCATTTCAAGTTCTTTTTGGAAATGTTTATACGTTAATTCCTCTAAGTTTTCTACACCCCTCTCTCTTGCTTTTTCTAATAGATTATCTTCTCCAAATAAATTTCCTTCTCCAAGACCTTTGAATAAATGTTGTCCTTCTCTAGTTGGAAATTGATCTTTTAAATCTGTTGGAACTGTAAAATCCATTGTTACATTTGTAAAAGGAGATTGTCCCCACCTTGCAGGAACATTTAAATTGTATACAAAACTAGCAATAGCTCTTTTTATTTCTTTTGGTGTTAAATTATCTAAAAATACATAAGGTGCCAAATAAGTATCAAAACTACTAAAAGCTTGTGCTCCAGCCCATTCTGACTGCAAAATACCTAAAAAGTTTGCCATTTGTCCTAAAGCACTTCTAAAGTGTTTAGGTGCTTGTGCAGAAACTCTACCTTTAACTCCGTTAAATCCTTCATCAAGTAGAGCTCTTAAAGACCAACCAGCACAATAAGCTGTTAAACAATCTAAATCATGAATATGATAATCTCCAATTCTATGAGATTCACCTTCTTCTTTTGAGAAGATATTATCTAACCAATAGTTTGCGATTAATTTTCCAGAAAGATTATTAATCATACCAGCATTACTATAACCAGTATTTGCATTAGCGTTAATTCTCCAGTCTTGTTTATCTATATATTCTTGAACTGAGTGCTTTGAACTAACTTTTGTATCTCTTTGTTCTTCTTTTGTTTCATATTCGCTTTCAATTTCTTCTCGTATATATTCTTTATAAACTTTAAAAAGTTTTTGATTAATTAATTCCTGTTTTATTATATCTTCTTCATTACCAGAGATTAATTTTAAACTATTTTTTGAAAGATTATTTAAAAAGTCAGAAATGGAACCTTCTTTCGCATCTTTAAAAGATTTTGAAAGTCTGTTTTTTGTATCTGGCTTTAAAAACAAAACATTATTTATAACATTATTTTCCATTTTTTTAATTTTTTTAAAATCATGTGCTTATAAAAGCATAACTAGATGTAGTTGTCAAGTCTAAAAATTTAACAATAT
>JAQTXT010000033.1 GCA_028688645.1 Rickettsiales bacterium | reverse complement strand
TTCTATATTGATAAAAATTCTTTTTCTTACCAGAACAAGATAATGCTTTACCACTACTGTTATCAAAACATGGATCATCAACCACATAACTAGTACCATTAATATCAGAAAGATCATTTAATTCATCAATAATAGTTTTTTCTTTAAGAGTTTTATCGAAATAGGAACTCTTCTCACTTCCTTTTTCAATATTGAAATTAAATGGACATAAAGACCAAGTTCTAGCACAATATACACCTTTTTCACCTTCTTCTGATTTAAAAATATCAAATATAAAAGCATTATAAGTACAAAGTCCATCATTTATACCACAAAAGAAGTTTTTAGCACTTCTAGTGTTGCGCTCAGAACCCATTTTATCCGTTATACATACACTTTTACTAGTCTTTACACAACAATCATATGCACTCTTAAATTCGCTTTCTTTGTTTGAATTATCCACATTTAAAAATCTATCACAAGCATAATTACCTTGTGCATAACCTCTCATATAGTACAATTGACTTGTCCCTTCAACATCATATGTAGCTCTTTCTATCCTAGGATCTTTACAATTATTATTAACAACTTCTTCACCATCATAATATCTTTCTCTAAAAACTTTATCTCTCATATCAAAAGTTTTTCTAGTTCCCATGAAATTTTTCGTAATTTCATCACACTTAGATCTATCTTTTATACAACTAATAACCTTTCTTTTACCAGAATTCCTATATACACCAAGCTCAGGATAGTATGTCTTTACATCATTTGTTGCATTTTTGTTAGAATTACCCCAAATCAACCAATCAGCACCACAAATTTCAAAATCTTTAAATTTAACAAATGCAACACCATATATAGTTAAAGAAGCTGTAATTAAAGCAGCTGTAGCGACAATTTTAACTTCAGCATTACCAGCATACATAGCTGCAGCATAAAGCCCAATATATGCTAAACAAAATGGATTGCTTAATTCTATACTAAGGTCCCCATCCAAATTATTTTTTGTATTAAAAAATGGCCAAGGTTTAAGACTCGGCATTGAAGTACTAAATTCTTGATTACCATTAGTTCCCATTACTGAATAATTTGCATCTGTCGCAACATCAACAATTGCAAAAGAATTACTAACAACACTAGTGCAAAAAACGACTGTTGTCAAAAATATAAAACATATATATCTCAAAAATTTTAGCATTATAATTTCCTCACTCTTTTATAAAAAACTGGCAGCCAATCTTCTGGTTTGTCACTTCCAAGTTCTCTAATTATATCATCTAACAATAAAACCGTATCAGCCCTACCAGATAAAACATTTATAATATCTTGCATACCACTTAAATCAATTCTTGCAACAACTCCGCCATTATCTTGTTTAATTAAAAAATACCTAGTTCCTGGATCTATTGTTTTAACAAGCTGAAATTCCCTATCTGATAACATAAACACGGTTTTATAAGCTTCTGTAGCCTTTAAATTCGGCAAATAAATCTGTGTAGCTGTTTGTTGAACTAGTGTATCCGAAATACTTGATTTTGTAGCGTCTTCTACTGACTGTGTAGCAAAAACAACAAAAGCATTTAATTTTCTCAAAACTTTTAACCAATCTTTAATTTTCGGAGCAAATATAGGATTATCAATCAAAGCCCATGCCTCATCAAGAACAATCATTGTTGGTGTTCCGTCAAGTGAGCTATTAATCCTATGAAATAAATACAATAAAATTGGACCAATACTTGCTTTATCTTTTAAAATTTCTGCCATTTCAAAACCAAAAACTTTTGCGGAAAAAAAATCAACTATATCTTTTTCATTATCAAATAATTTAGCATGAGATCCATCTGAATGCCACATTTCCAATCTTCCAGCTAAAGTCCCAGGACCAGACATTCCCAAAAATGGTGCAATATTTCTTAATATCCTTTTATGATATGGTAATTTATAATTACCATTAATTGCCTCAGTAATTCTAGCTAAATCGGTAGCTGTAATTTGTTCATTATTAACTGTAACAAGAGATTTTAACCATTCAGACAAAAATGCTTTATTTTCATTTGTTTCAGGCAAAGCTAAGGGATTAAAACCAGAAACTTTACTTGAATCTAAGGCTGAATATTTTCCACCCAGTGCTCTAATAAATATTTCTGCACCTCTATCTTTATCGAAGAAGAACATTCTACAATTAAATTTTTGAGCTTGAGCACAAAAAAAGTTCATAGCAACAGTTTTACCACCACCAGTTGGACCAACAATCATAGTATGTCCAACATCTCTAACATGAAAACTAAAAAAATATGGCGTTCCAGATACAGTATTTAAAACTGTAACAGCAGGACCCCAATGATTTTTTCTAATTTTTCCAGATGGATAATTATGAAAAGAAGCAAAGCTTGCTAAATTTAAAGTGTTTATCGTTGCTGCTCTTGCGATGTAATTGAAATTTCCTGGTAATTGAGCCCAAAAAGTCGCTTCCATGTTAATTTTTTCCCTAACACCCATTATACCGACATTAGACAACTCAACAACAACCATTGATAACGCATTTTCAACACCTTTTAAACTATCATCAAGGCACATAACTGTCATATGATGTTTTCCAAAAGCAAATGTTCCTGACATTGCAGAATCTAAAGCTTCATCAATTTCTTGAATTTGAGATACAGCAACATCTTCTGCTTGAATCATTCTTCTTTGTTGCAATTGCATACTCGAAATAGCAACCATTCTATTAACAAATTGAAATGATTGAGAAATTATAAATTCAAAAGGTAATTGTAAAAATCCGTCAAGCATACCTGCATTTGTAGCTGGTCTATATTCTTTTACTGATACTATACCACCATATTTTATTTCAAAAGGAAACCTAACTTCAAAATTTTTTGATCCAAAATAAACCCTATTAAGAGGCAAATATCTATCTAAGCCATAAGGGACAAACCTATAATTTTGAGTATAACCACAATTAACAATAGATCCTAAAAAATTACAAATTTCAGAAAAGATACCATTGTTAGTTTCATTTACATCTAAAAGTTCAGGTCCGTAGGCAGAAAGACCGTTGATAACCCTTCCAGTAATTTCTTCAAGCTCACTAAAAGCTTCTTTCATATCTCTTCCAGCAGCACCAACATCAGCTTTATTTCTTATTTTTTTTGCCCAAGTAGCAACTTTTGCCAAACCGCTTGTATCTTCTTTTCTAATAATAGTAATATAATGCTCATTTATAAAACATCTATCACCATCATGTCTCTGTTTCCATTCTTCATTTAATCTTTTTGTAAAAATATTTGTCATTTCTCCATCAGGAAAAGCTTCTCTTCTTCTTCTAATAGTATGAAACCATAAGACAAGGTTTCCAGAAGCCATACCTTTCATCAAGTTATTTCTTGCTTGTTTTTTAATGTCTATATCTTCATCATCAGCAGTTTCAAAAGCGAAACCTCTCACTTTTATAACTCTTAGCATCGAATTATCTTTTAGCAAAACAGTATTCGAGTTCCAAAACGACTTATAAGGAATATAAGTGGAAGCTGATGTTTCCCACTTAAAATATTTTCCTTTTGGCGGTTCTGTAATACTAATTTTCATATTCAATAAACATCATAAGAGTTGGTTCCTTCATAAAAACTTCTATTTTTACATTTCATAAAATTACTTGTTTTCATTATAAGCATTTCTAGTGTTAGCGGTTCCTTTAAACAAATTAAATAGGCAATACCATGCAATGTTGGCAAAACAACTAGCAAATAAACAAAATTGGAAGTTAATACAAATAACATAAGTGAAGCCAAGGCATTCATACCAGCAAAAATATAAGTTACACCAAGTATCATACTAGGTCTTGTAAGTCCCAAAAATAAAGAGTCATTACCAATTCTACCACTAGCCATAAATACACAAATATTATATGGTATATATGTTATCTTTAATAAAACTAAAATCAAGAAAAATATCAAACAACACATAAAAATATAATATTAATTTGAACTTCATTTTAATCTTATTTATGTAGGAGATATATAAAATATTCCGCACAAATATATTTTAAAATATACAATATTAACTTGACTTGAAAAATACTTTTCTTATATTCTAGCTAGTATTTATATATATTTTATTTACTAGGTATTTAACAGATGGCATTGAAGCAACAACGCATAATTGCAAGTTTAGACATAGGAAGCAACAAAATTGTTTGTTTAGTGGGCTATCTAAATGCTATGGGGAAAGTTTGTGTTAGAGGAATTGGACATCAACAATCTAGGGGCATTCAGTACGGAAAAATAACAAATAAAAAAGAAGCGGAAAAAAGCATTCTTACAACCATTTCTATTGCAGAAAAAATTGCCGGCTATAACATTCAAGATATAACAGTAAATATCAGTAGCGCAGAAATATCTTCTTCAACAACAAATACAAATATAAAATTAAATGGCGGAACAGTTAAGGATAAAGATATAAATAATCTTTTAAAAGATATTAAAAATATATTGAAAAAAAGTGGTAAAGAAGTAATTCATCTTATGCCTTTACAATATTGCATTGATGATAATATTGTAGAAACTCCATATAATATACAAGCAGAAAATTTAGGAATTACATTCCATCTTTTAACATCTCAAAAATTAACTCTGAACAAAATAAAAGATAGCATAAAAGACATGATGTTAGATGTAAATAATTATGTATCTAACGGCTATGCTAATTCATTAGCTGTTTTAAATGACACAGAAAAAGAGCTTGGAGCATTGATTTTAGATATTGGTTCCAATAGCACTAGTATAGGAGTTGTTTATGACAATAAATATATTTTTGAAAGTAACATTTGCATTGCAGGAGAAAATATTACAAAAGATATTTCAAGCATTTTAAAAATAACACAAGGAACTGCTGAAAAAATTAAACTTAACAATACAGATTTTTCTTTATCAACAAGTGACGAAAATGAATTAATTAAAATAGACATTGACACAGATGAAGATTTTGAAGTATCAAAAAATAAAATTGGTTTAATTAATGATATCGCAAAAGCCAGAATAGAGGAAATAGTTCAGATAGCAATGGAAAAACTAAAAGAATGCGGATTACAAAATGTTCCGCAATATATTGTTCTAACTGGAGGAACAGCATTAATACAAAATATAGATGATTTTGTTGCTAATATTACCGAGTTAGAAACTAGAATCTCTTATAACGAAAGTAGCTTCACAATTCAAGATAAAAATTTAGCTGTTGAATTAAAAAATCCAATTTATTCCGTAGCAATGGGAATACTAAAATTTATTCAAAATAAATATAGTCATACCAATCCAGTGGAAGAAGAATCAAAATTTTTTAGTATTCTAAAAAAGTTATTTTCTTAAGATTTTTTATTCAAAAAATATTCATTAAATTTACTTCTTTTATCGAGCCTTTCTTTAAATTTCATATCATAATCAGAAACTCTACTCAATTTACCATCATCAACAAATTGTGGATCTATCCTTCTTACTTTGCAAAATATTTGTCTTATATAATTTTTAGGATTACTTTCAAACTCTTCTGTCGGTAAATGTAAATAATCATAATATTTTTTTACACTTTCATTTTTATTTAAATTATCTTCAATAATTTTCAATATCTCAGCATCATTTTTATCAAAAAAATCATTTAAAGTTATCAATTTTGCATCAATAGCACTCTTAAAAAGCAAACCACCAATACCAAACATTACAGCACTTTGCAAACTAGAATATTGCATTTCATCTAACTTCCAAAAAAACTCAGCAAAAAATTTTGCACTTTCAAAATTCTTCATAACAAACGAACCATCAAAAACCATTAAAGAATTCAAAATATACTCCCTCTCTTCCTTACCAAGTAAATTAACTTGAAAATAATCATCTCTAAGCGAATAATCAATTCTATCCGAACAAATATTAGGAGTATTATTCTCTTTTAATGTAAAATGAGAATCATCCAAAATATAATTCAAATCATAACCATATTTTTCAAGAATTTGCGGTATATCCGATTTTAAAACAAACCTTTCATGAATACTATCTTGAAAATCCTGCTTTTTTTGTCCATCAGCTTCATTCATAATATAATCATAAGTATGCGAAAACGAAGTATGCGAAACATCATGAATCAAACCTGCAATTTGTTCCTCAAGCGGAGCATTAAACCGTCTCAATAACAACATATCCCCTACTGAATGATAAAATCTCGTCAATTCTTTTTGTTGAGATCTTGGATAAGCAGGATAATAACCACCTTGTGCTATACCCTTCAGCCTTTGCAAAGCACTTGAATTAATCAATTCCTCTAAAACAGGCTCGGTAATCTCTACTTCCCCATAGATTTTATCAACAATTTTCATCATTTTACCCTTTATTATCAGAAATATTATTCCACATATTTGTAAAAAAGCAACAAGTTGCAAAATTAAAATATTACTTTAGCATCTTATCAAACTTTAGCAAAAATATGTTTAAATTCTTTACAAAATTTATTAATCTAATATTTCCCCCAAAATGCCTCCTATGTGGCAAAATAGTTGAAGAATACAACACATTATGTCACGATTGCTGGCATAATATACAATTTATACAAAAACCATTTTGCAACAAATGTTCCACACCACTTCAATTACGAATATCCGATAACGACTTATGCGGAAATTGCCTAAAAAATCCACCATTATACACAAAATCAAGAAGCGCCATAGCTTACAACGAAGAAACAGCAAAAATAATTTTCAAATTCAAATTTTATGACAAACCACACATAAAAAAATTCATGGCTAAAACCATGATAAAAGCCTCTCAAGACATTTTAAATAACATAGATATTTTAATACCAATTCCACTGCACAAAAAAAGACTAATTTTTAGAAAATACAATCAAGCATTATTATTAGCGAACGAAATCGGAAAATTAAGCAATAAAAAAGTCATATACAACTTTTTATTAAAGAAAAAACACACCACACCTCAAGCTAAACTCAAAGAAGTAGAAAGAGCAAAAAATTTAAAAGATAAATTTTGCATCAACTCAAAATATTTAAAAAATATCAGGAATTACAAAAACCTAAACTTCGCAATCATAGACGATGTTATGACAACCGGCTCAACAATAAACGAATGCGTAAAGATCCTCAACAAAGTCGGCATTAAAAATGTCTACGCTATAACATTTGCAAAAACCGTGAGAAATTAACAATTCCTCAAAAATATCTCCAGCATCTCCAACTTATTAACAATACTTTCCTCCACACTCCTACTCTTACAATACGTTATATTCGAATATTCATTCGCAGGAAATGTAACAACACTTATCTCAAATAATTCAATTTCCTTCAGCAACCTAGTATTATCTTTTTTATCATACTCAGCCATTTTCACCATATACCCAATACTCAAACCAGATACAGACTTAGCCTTAATCAAATTATAAGCCTCCATACCCTGTCGAACATCCAACATTATTTTTCCCTCAACATAAAGCCCAACCGAATCTTCCTTAATCACTTCAAAATAACCAATCGGTTTATCTTGCGAATGTTGCCATAACAATTTTATATCTTTTTTAGCATTTTTTTTCTGTAGTGTTTTTTTAAAAGCTAGCGGCAAAACTATGTCATTGTAGCTATCTTTAATATTAAAAACACTTGCATACCCACAAAACTTCCCATAAGAATCAATACTCTTAATTTCCAAACTAACATTTTTTCTTTCCAAAACTTTTAATTTCTTAATTTTTGTATCCATAAAATCCCATAAACAATAATGTCCAAGACTTATACAAAATCGCATTATAGGAAGTATAAAAACTTATTTTTTTTAAATAAACAATGTAAATTGCAATATTCTCTTATGGTATTGGACTTATTTTCAGTATCAGATTTGGTGTTGGGTTTGGTGTAACTCTAATTTTTGAAATGCTTTTCACAAAGATCTTTTAAAGGACAATTTTCACAATCTGGTTTTTTTGCCTTACAAATATATCTACCGAGTAAAACAAGCCAGTGATTAACATATTTGATATATTCTTGAGGAATAATTTTGTATAATTTTATTTCTGTGTCAAGGACATTGTCAGTTTTTACAAGCCCTATTCTATTGGACACTCTAAATACATGTGTATCTACAGCAATTACTGGTGTATCAAATGCTATGTTTAACATTACATTAGCAGTTTTTCTGCCTACACCTGGCAAACTTTCTAAATCTTCTCTTGTGTTTGGAACTTGAGAGTTAAATTTGTTAATCAATATCTGTGATAATTTTATAATATTTCTTGTTTTTGTATTGAAATAATTTATTGATTTCAAGTATTGTTTTAAATTTTCTTCACCTAATTTTAAAGTCTGCTCTGGAGTTTTTATCATTTTAAACAATGGCTCTGTAGCTTTGTTAACACCTTTGTCTGTAGCTTGAGCTGATAGTAATACAGCAAGCAAAAGTGTGTAATTATTAAGATATTTTAATTCAATAATTTCATTTCTCGAATATTTGTCTTCCAGAGCTTGAAAAATATCTAAAATCTTTTGTTTTTTCATTAAATATCCTATATAAATAATTTTTCTTTAAAAAATGAACACAAAACTAAGCTAGTACAGTTGATTTACAAAGTGAGATATTGTAATGTATAGCTTGTTAACACACCAAGAAGTATAAAACTTAATATAATTGTTTTTCTATATCAGCGCTATCAAGCTTTCCATCATTATTGGAATCAAGACTATAGAAACTATCCATGTCAGCATTGAACTTTTCTTGTGTGGTAATATTTCCATTGCCATCTGCGTCAATTCTATCCCAATATTCTTTTAAATATTCCAAGTTCTCTTTATTCTTATAACTTTTACATTCACAATTTCCTTCATTACAACTTTTTGTGCAAACGAAATTAAAAAATTCATTCTTAGAAATTAAAATATTATTATCTATGTCCATTAATTTGAACTCTTTTGTTGAAAATTTTTCAATATCTTTTTTGTCTATACTACCATCTCTGTTCATATCGAGTTCATCAAAAACTTTTTTAACAAATACATTTGGATCTTCTTCATTGGCAATTGAAAGTTGCATAAAAACGAGAATAATAAGTAAAGATATAAGAAATTTTTTCATTTTTATATTGCTATTTTAATAATTTGCTATTAAATACTAAGTATATTGCTATTGTATAAAATATTTTTTAAAAATCAATATTAATAATTGTTGTAATTTATATGGAAGAAAAAAAAGTAATAACAGAATTGGAAATAAATAATAAAAAGAAATACAATATTAAAAATGTAAAACCTTTTTTAAGTATTTTTGTTATTTTATTGGTCATAATAATAGCATATTATTTTGTGTGGAGAAATATAACAATAAAAATGAAAGATGTTATAGTTGAGTCCTTAAAAGATTTTAAATATGAATCCATATCAGCGTCTGGTTTTCCTTTTTCAAAAAAAATTTCTATCAACAAAATAGATTTTATAAATAATACTCCATTGGCTACACAGAATTATGTTTCTATAGATAAATTAACTATTTCGAGTTTTATATTTAGTAGAACTTTGGATATAAAACTAAAGGATATAAAAACAATTAATCCTACAGATAACTCAATTTTTACTTTAAATTATAATGAAGAACCTCAAATCACTATTTCGTTTTATCCTGATAGAACGCTAGAGTCATTTAATTATTCTGATATTGGATATAGAGTTATTAATAATAATGAAACCTTATATACAGCCAGTAAAAGTTTGATTAGTGTTGAATCCACAAAAACTGATGGTACAACGGATTACTCGATTGTTGGTGATTTACAAAATATGCAAAATATTTCTGTTTTGGATAAAAAAGAGCAAATTTCCGATAAAATTGAGCCAGAAATCTATAATATGAAGTTTAATCTCTCTACATCTTTGACATTGAAAGAAGGGAAGCTTGATAGTTCAGTAATAAAAATAATAAGTGTTAATTTAGCTGGAAATAAAGATACTAATATTTCTCTATCAGGAGAAATTATTAAATCGCCTGATGATCCATATTCTTACGGAGCATTAACACTTAAATTAGCAAACTATGAAAAATTTCTAGAATCTTATAAAAAAGATTTTATTGAAGCTCTGACAATTGAAGGTCAAGCTAATCAAAAAATTGAAAATATTCAAGTAACTGAATATAAAAGCATGATTAATAAATTATTCGATATTACAAAAACAATAGTGGCTAAAAACTCTGAAACTAAAAATGGTGTTGGTGTGCTAACCCTAGAAAGAAAGAAAAATGCATCAGATTACACTGTAAATGGTGATAGTTTAATTAATATCATTCAGATATTGATAAAGAAATGAAGATAAAGGAATTATTTTTAAATTCCATAAAATTACTAGAAGATAAAGGCATAGATACAGCAAGTTTAGATGTAAAAATGCTTTTATCTTTTTTGTTGAATTCAAATACAAATGATTTAATAAATTCTTTTGAAAAGGATATTTCTTATAATTTTTCAAAACGATTTGACAAACTCATAATTAGGAGATTAAATAGGGAGCCTATAGCAAATATAATTGGCACAAAATTTTTTTGGGATTATGAATTTATAGTCAACAAAAATGTTTTAACACCAAGACCAGATAGCGAAACATTAATTGAGGCAGTATTAAAAAATTATACAAATAAAAACAAAAAACTAAACATAATGGACCTAGGAACTGGAAGTGGTTGTTTAATTTTAACTTTGCTTAAAACTTATCAAAATGCCTATGGTTTGGCTGTAGATAGAAGTAAAAAAGCTCTGAATATTGCTCGAAAAAATGCAAATAATTTATGTATCAAACGCATTAAATTTCTGCAAAATAATTGGAATAATGGCATAAATGATAAATTTGATTTAATTATTTCTAATCCCCCATATATATCAAAAAACGATATAAAAATACTAGGGCCAGAAGTAAATATTTTCAATCCAATTTTAGCTTTAGATGGCGGAGATGATGGTCTTGATTGTTATAAATATTTAGCAAAAAATTTGAAAAAAAATTGCAAAAATGATACAAAAATTTTTTTAGAAATAGGAAAAAATCAAGAAAACGATATTCAAAAAATTTTTGAAAATGAAAATTTTACTTTAGAAAATTTTTATAAGGATATAAACCAAATCACAAGAATTTTATGTTTTATAATTATAGTCAAAAAAGCGTAATTTTTTGATAAGAAAAATTTTCTAGTAATATTAGATAATCATTGGCTTTCTGTAATGCTGAGCTCTTTTCATTTTTATTTTTAATAAATTCATCAATATTTCGGTTTATGACCTTGCGTAACTTATTTATAAATTCATTTCTTCTATAATTTACATCAATTAATAAAGCTTTGTTATCGAATGAATTATTTTTATAATATAAATCAACAACAGATTTCGTTATTATATTTTTCAATAAGTCTCCAAAAATATCTTTAATAAAGAATTTAAAGAAAATAAAATTTAACAATGAATTTTCTTTAGAAACTAATGCCTCAACTTCGATATTATCATTATAATTTTCTTTCTTATACTGGTATTGTTCAAATTTATCCTCTTTATAACTTTTTGTTTTTTGCAAAGAATAGTGTAATTGAGTTCTTAACTTGAAAACATTACCAGTAGCACTAATTCTTATTTTATCTTGACTCCAATCAATATAAGCACCAAGAGAGTAAAAAACCCATCCTTCAAAAACATTTTTATATTCAAAAAATAATTTTGAAATTTTATCTGAATTTTTTGACAATTTATTTTCTTGATCAAAATACATTTTAGCTATTTCTTTCATTAGAATATTAACAGATTTTAAATTAGATAATAATCCAGCATTTAATGTATCCATCTCCGTATATATCAATTTATAAATTTCAACAGTTTTAATTTCTTTTCCCATTACATTTGCATAATTTTGATTAGGAAATTTTTCTTTAAACCAAAATTGATTTTTAGTATTTGCCGGAATAATCTTATTTTCCAATCCTAACGGACTAAATATTCTTTCTTTTATTTCTTCGAAAAAACTTTCTTTCTCAGTCATCAAGGACATTATAAAAGATATATACATAAATCCCATATTGCTATATTTTGAATGGCCATTTACAGTTATTTGTTTATAAGAATCTGTTTCTCTAAAGAAAGAAGAATACACTTGTATTCCTATTAATATAAACTCATTCCTAATATGATTTGGAAATAAATTAATTATTGATTGAACTCCGGAATATAAAAAATACATATCAAAATCATCAGCAAAAAAACTCGTATGATTCAAAATTTTATAAACCTGAGAATTCAAAACATCGTCACTTGCAAATGATAAAATGTTATTTATATAATTCAGTTTTTCTCGTTGAAATGAAGTTAAGTCTTGTAAAGATTCTAAATATTTTTTTCTATTTTTAAGTAACTCACCTATAGTGATTTCCAAATCTTTTCCTTGAAATAAATAATCATTTTTCACATCTTGAGAAAATAATAATATACCAGCACCAGTTATACATTTTGAAATGCAGCCAATAGTAAATGGATCTGGATTTT
>JAQTXT010000032.1 GCA_028688645.1 Rickettsiales bacterium | reverse complement strand
TCAAGAACATTAGTGTCATTATCTCTGATAGATAAGTAATAGTTATTATCTATATCACTTTTAGCTGGATTATAATTTTTACAGTTCATGATTAAATTGTATTATTACCACAATTTTAACGATATATGGTTGATTTATTAAACCAACATTATAATATACAATTATGTAAAATAGTTATTGATAAAAGTGTAGGATGTATGGCAAATAAAGAAAAATCAATAGAGAAAACAATAGAAAAAGATTTTTTTTCTAGAAAAAGTAGACTAACTCAACTCAGATCATTTTGTGCTGTAGTAGAGTCAGACTTTTCAATGACCAATGCTGCAGAAAAACTTGATATTGAAATATCAGCACTCTCAAGGCACATTCTCCAATTAGAAAAGGATATGGGAATAAAACTACTTGATAGACAAAATACTCGTAGATTAAAATTCACAAAAGAGGGGAAATTATTTTACGATGAGATTATCGGATATGTTAATGGTATTGAAGGCTCATTTTCAAATTTTAACGAACATATAAAAAAATATAATAATACTCATTTGAATATTGCGATTCAACAATCAGCAGCAATTTCTATTTTTCCGAAAATTATCAAAAAGATGTTGCAACTTGAAGAGTTCAAAGATTTAGAAATAAATATATTTAGTATTTCAAAAGATGAAGCTATTGACAAGTTGTTAGATAAAGAAGTTGATTTAGCTTTTTATGTTCAAGATAGAAGAGATTATGTTGCTACAGGATTAGAAGCAATTAAATCTATACAAACTCATGCTTCTATAATATTTGATAAATCACACCCCTTAGCTGAAAAGAGAGAAATAACAAAGCAAGATATTGAAGAATTTATTTTTATACAAAGAAACGAAAAAACAAAAATATATACTAGTGCAGATAGTTATTTTAATGCCAAGCTAAGTAATGTAAAAATATTTGGAGCGGCAACATCTGAAATAACTATAGAAATGGTAAAAAATACTGATAATATGGCTATTATTCCAAATATATTTCTACATAATAATACTGATTTAATGAATGGCAATTTAGTAGCAAAAAGTGCCGAATATATTTTAGATAACAATGCTTTTTTCCATATTTTTACATTAAAAGATAAACCTTTATCTGAACCTGTTTCTTGGATAATAAAAGAACTTAAAAAACCATTAATAATTAACGAAAAAATACTTGCCACCCTTAAAACTTTTTATAGTAAAGTTGATCCTAATGAAATTTCTTGGATTCTTACTGGTAGTTTTTCCTTTGAATTACGAGGTGTTGATGTGTATGTAAATAATGACATAGATATTCTTATTAATAATGCTAATTACGAAAAAATATCAAAACTTCTTAAGGACTATATTATATCACCAAATAAATTTGTTGAAACAGATGGATATCGTTCATATTTATGTAAATATAAAATAAATGGTGCAAATATAACGATTTTTGGAGATAGCCAATATAAACTGCCCAATGGGACATGGTCTGAAATAACAAACATCAGTAATTATGAAATATTTGAATATGATGGAATGAGATTACATATGTTTCCGCTTTCAAAAGAATATGACGATTATCGTGCTATGGGAAAAAATAAAAAAGCAGAAGCTATTTTACAAAAAATTAAAAGTTCAAATATATAGTTTATTTTAATTTTTGTAATATCTCATCTAATGTTTTATTGTAGTAGTCGGTCTGATGTCCCACTGAATAACTTAATGAATTTTCAATAACCTTTACATTTCCTAGTAATTTGTCCCTATCTTCTTGCTTTATAACATAAAACCAATTATCCGAGACATTTTCTGGTTTTATAAAACTTAACAAATCTTGCAAAAATAAATTGAAAAATATTTTTGTATAACCGCAACTTCTGTAGTCTATTGCCATTTCATCTTTTTCATGAGTAAAGGCATCATAGGCACAGCCGTTTCCACATATACCAATAGCCGGACAATTTTTGCAACAAGGGTAATAAATAGGAGATCTTTTTCTCCATTTTGATGTTATGGTTTTTTTATATTCCTCAACACTTAAACTATTCAAAGCCAACTTATTCATTAATAGGAATGACTTACAACCACCAATATTACCTTTTGCATCAATATTAAGATTATTTGAGCCTGCAGCTCCACAATCGTGGAATCTAAACTTTCTTTTTACAAATGGATATAAATGTCTATAGACACTTTCAATAAAAATTCCCTGTTTTCTAAAATTTTTATGTAATTTGTAAATATTATTAGCAAAATCTTCTGGAGTAATTAAATACTCATAGTCGGTTTGATTTGGATTAGGTGGTTTCATAAAATTAATTCCCAATCCTGTTGGCTTGTAGTTTTCTATAATAAAGTCTATAGTGTCCTGTGGGTTATTTATGGTATGTTTTCCCATGACGGCAGAAATAGAAACCTCACAACCGTGTTTTTTTAATAATTTAATCCCTCTATCAACAAGATCCCAACTACCTTCATCATTGCAGGTTTTTCGCAATAAATTATGTATTTCTTTCTTTCCATCCATTGAAACTATACATTTTATGTTGTTGTCGGCTAAAAATTTGGCTTTCTCATCATTAATTAATACAGCATTTGTTCCAATAACGCACCAGCAATTTTCATTTTTTCTTGCGTATTTATTTTTTAGGGCAATTATGTTTTTTATGTCATCAAAAAATATGGTAGGTTCTCCACCTGTAATATGAATTATTTTAGGCTTGTTTTCTTCAGAGTTTTCAAAAAAGAATTTAATAACATCTTCCAATCTTTTTCTATCGGTTGGTTTTGTTTGTGGAGCATCAATCAATTTTATAACTTTACAATAATCACAATTTAAATTGCATATATCTGTTAACAATATTCTTAACAGATTAAATGATGGATTAGTATCACAATTTTTGTCCTCGTATTCTCTTAAAAAATTAAATAGATAGTCTGGGTCTTTTTCATCTTCAATTAAAAAACCATTTTTTTTAAATTCATTGATGATGTTATTGTCAGAATAACTGCCACTCTCTTTAATACTATTAAAAGCATCAGAAAGAATTTTAGAACCGAATATTTGTTGTTGTCTTAAGGAATGATTCAAACAAAAAATATTATTCCCCATAGATATAAGCTCTACACCACTTTCAAATTTCATTTTTATTCCTCATATTTTTTTAGCAAGCATTTTTACTAAAATTAACTCAGTAAAAATTCATTAAAATTTACCTCCATGTAAATATTCGTAGTAAACACTTTCATTTTCCGTAAAAGTGTAGCATAAATTATATTAACTTTCAAGGATTTTCTTATGCTTGACATAGAAGAAAGCTATGTAAATTATAATACAAATCAACTTTTATATATCAATAGCAATTTATAAAACTATTACAAATATTTTTTCTAATATAGATTATAAGTTGAAAACTTTAATAGTAAATCAAATAAAAAAATTAAAAATGTAATATTCTAATATTTAAATTATTAAAATATCTAGTAAAAAATGAGGGGATTTTTCCCTAAATGTTATGAACTAGTACATAGTACAATTTTTTTCTTGACAATTTATCATTTTTTTATTACATTAATCCTATAATAGTTGTCTTTATATTTTTACAAATAAAAATATAAAATTCAACAATTGCATTAAGGGGAGTTGATGAGAAACCTTATTAATGATTGGCACCACAGTTCATATTAAAATAGCCAATCAATCAAACCTTCTAAAAGTCTGAATTAATAAATATCTCCCGATCGCAAATTAAATCAACTCCCCACCTTATTTTAAATTAAGAATTAGTTATTAGTTAACAAAATAATTTTAAAACAAATATCTTGTTGATTTTTTATTTTTTTATATCTAGAATACTTTAAGTTTACTTACAAAGCGGGTATGGCGGAACTGGTAGACGCGATAGACTTAGGATCTATTACTGCAAAGTGTGGGGGTTCAAGTCCCTTTACCCGTACCATTTAATTTATATAAATGATAGGAAAAAAATGACAGAAATTAAAAAAATATTTGACAAGGGCTTAGAAAAAAAGTTTAGTATTAAAATAAAGTCAGTCGAACTCGACAAAGCTATTGAAGAACAAGGTTTAAAACAACAAAAAACATTAAAAGTTGATGGATTTAGAAAAGGAAAAGTTCCTTTAGATTTTATAAAAAATAAATATTCAGCATTATTATTATCAGAAACCGCAGAAGGTTTAGTTGATAAAAATGTTTCCGATTTGATAAAAGAAAACAAATTGAATTTAATTACTAGACCAAAGATTGATGTTAAAACATTAGAACTTGGTAAAGATTTTGAATTTGAAGTTAGCTTCGAATTATTCCCAGAAATACCAGAAATTAAATACAGTAAGATTAATTTGAAAAAACAAAAAGTTCAAGTTGCTAAAAAAGATATCGAAGAAGGAAAACATAGATTAATAAAAAGTAAAGCCACTTGGAAAGAACAAGATAAAGAATACAAGGCAAATACTGGTGATAAAGTGAAAATAGACTTTCTTGGTAAAATCAAGAATGTTCCTTTTGAAGGTGGAAAGGCTGAAGGATATGATTTAGAATTAGGAAGTAAAAGTTTCATAGATAATTTTGAAGAACAATTAGTTGGCAAAAAAGCTGGTGATGCAATCGATGTAAAAGTTAAATTCCCTAAAGAATATCATAAAAAAGAATTAGCAGGAGAACCAGCAGTTTTTGAGGTAAAAATTCAAAGTGTTAGTAAACCTGAAGTGCCAGCTTTAACTGATGAATTTTTGAAAGAAAATTTCGGTATTGAAAATATTGATAGATTGGAGGAAATGATTGAGAAAGAATTATCTTCAATGTATGAAAATGCAAGCAAAAACAAACTAAAAAATGACATTTTTGATTGGATAAAAAAGAATGTTAAAATAGAAATGCCTAAATCAGCTGTTGAAGAAGAGTTTAATAAGCAATGGGAACAAGTTGAAAATGAATTAAAAACAAATCCTAACAAATTCAAAACTGAAAAAGACAAAGAAAAAGAAAAGGAATTAGTTAAAGAAAATGCTGAAGATTCAATTAAATTGGGTTTAATTTTATCAGAAATTGGAAAAGCTAATAATATAAAGGTTTCTGATGCGGAAATAATAGCAGAATTAAGAAAGAGAGCTTCTGTTTATCCAGGACAAGAACAAATGATAATTGATTTTTATATGAAAAACAAAAATGCTTTAAATCAAATTACTGGAAGCTTACTAGAAGATAAAGTTATAGATTTTATTGCTGGTAAAATTAATATAGAAGAAGAAAATCTGAGCATAGAAGATTTTATGAAAGCTCAAACTAAATAAAATAATACTGATACTGTTATATTTAAATATAACAGTATTTTTGTATTCCAAAATCTGTAAAGACTTATAGTTAATAGTATAAGTCTTCTATAATTTAGTTATAATATATTATCTTTAATTCGCATCATCTAAATCTAACTTACAATTTAAATAATTTTATTTAGATCTCGATTTTTACTATTATTTAAATCCACAACATTTATATATTATTACAATTTAATATTAAAAAAACCTTTATCTAAATAAATCAAAGTGTAAAAACTTATAACATAAAACTATAAGTATATATAATTAATTGATTAATAAATTTTTCATTCTAATATGATGTTATGGTTAATAAAAAAATGAAAAAATGAAAAAATTATTTGCAACATTACTTGTAGCAATGGTATTGTCTTCTTGTGCTTTGTCACCAACAAAAGTTGGCCGTACTGCATTAGTATCAAATGTTAGCTTTACTGATAGTGTAGTTAATATAGACAATGTAAATTTCTCTAACGGAACAAAAGAGGGAAAAGCTTGTGGAAAGAATATTTTATGGTTATATGCTACAGGCGATATGAGTGTAGAATCAGCTAAAAAGAATGGTAGAATTATGAATATAACATCTGTTACATCAGAAGTTAATAATATGATTCTAATGTCAGAAATTTGTACAGTTGTTAGAGGTAACTAATTGTTATAATTAACAATCAAAATAAAAGCCCAGTAAAATTCTACTGGGCTTTTATAATATAAAATTAAAAATAAAATTAATCTAAATCAACATTATTTCCAATAGCTTCTTTTAAATTTTCCATCGGAACTTCTTTTATCATACCAGTTTCCAAATTTCCCAAATGGAAAGGTCCAAAGCCTGTTCTAATTAATCTTGTAACTTGTAATCCCAATTCAGCCATTATATTTTTAACTTCTCTATTTTTTCCTTCTGTAATTGAAACTTTTAACCAAGAATTAGCACTTTCTCCTTCTTTTTCAACAACTATTTTAATTGGTTTATATCTCATACCAGCAACTGTAATTCCATCTCTGCCTAAAACTTCGAATCTTTCTTTATTTAATTTACCAAAAACTCTAACTCTATAGTTTCTTGTCCACGCAGTTTTTGGACTTCCAACAAATGTAGATAACTCACCATTGTTTGTAAGTAATAATAAGCCTTCTGTATTAATATCTAATCTACCAATAGCAATAACTCTTGGCATATTTTTCGGTAAAAGATCAAATATTGTTGGAACTTTTTCAGTCTTTCCAGTACTAACAGATGTTCCTTTAGGTTTGTTATATAACCACAACCTGGTTTTTTCTCTTTTACTTAATAGTTTATTATTAATTTTAATCGATTGATCAGTTATATTAATCGCAGGACTCGTTATTACAACACCATTAACTTTTACACTTCCATCAGCTATAAGTTTTTCAGCTTCTCTTCTTGAACAATATCCCATTCTTGCAATAACTTTTGCAATTCTATCACCTTTGTAATCACTAGTCTTATATGTCATATTAGTATAAATCATCATTTTATCATGAGTGTATTGCAATTTTTTTTAAAATCAAACAAAAACACACAGCTATTCAAATTACGATTGAAAAAACACAATATTAACAGTAATCTTGACTATTATCATTTTTACTTTTATGATTACATCAAATAAAAAGAATATTTTATGAAAATTTCTAGATTTTTTATATTGGTTATAGTTTTTTTCTTATTCATTTTTGGAATTTTTAGTTTTTACTCATATAAGTTTTTTAATACTTCTTATATAAAAAATGACACATTCTTCATGGTAAATAAAGGTGACAATTTTAAAGAAGTTGTCGACAATCTGATAGATAAAGATGTAATACAGCCAATAAATAAAAAATTATTTTTCTATCTATCAAAAATAATATATAGAAACAAGATAACAATCAAAGCAGGCGAATATTTATTTATAAAAACAGATACTCCATTAATGATATTGAAAAAATTAAAGAAAGGTGAAATTTACTATAGAAAACTTACATTTGCGGAAGGTTTATCAAATGATACAATATTAAAGATGATTAATTCAGCAAAAGGACTTGTTGGTGAACTTCCAACAGAAGAAATAGAAGAAGGAAGTCTTTTACCAGAAACATATTTATACACAACGGGAGAAACCAAAAAAAGCATAGTTTTAAGAATGCAAAAAGCTATGATTCAGTTTTTTGATGAACAGTGGGATGCAAAGGCAGATAATTTGCCATTTACAACAAAACGAGAAGCATTAAGCTTAGCTTCAATAGTTGAAAAAGAAACAGGTATTCAAAGTGAAAGAGGGAAAGTTGCATCAGTTTTTATAAATAGGTTAAAAAGACACATGAGATTGCAATCCGATCCAACAGTTGTTTATACTTTTGCAAAAGGAAATATTGATTTAGAACGACCAATTAAAAAAAGTGATTTAGCAAGAGTTTCAGAATATAATACGTATATTGTTAAAGGAATTCCCGATAAACCAATTGCTAATCCTGGCAAAAATGCAATTATAGCCACATTAAATCCTGAAAAAACTAATTTTTTATATTTTGTAGCAACAGGAAATGGTGGGCATAATTTTTCAAAAACATTAAAAGAACATAATAAATTCGTGGAAAAATATAGAGAAATTATTCAAGAAGATTAATATGATAAATATTAAAATTTTTACATTATTTCCGGAAATTTTTAAGGATTACCTAGATACATCAGTTTTAGGTAAAGCACTGGAAAAAAAATTGTGGAGTTATCAAATAATAAATATTAGAGATTATTCCACGGAAAAACATAAAAAAGTTGATGATATACCATTTGGTGGTGGTTGTGGCATGATAATGCAAGCAGAACCAATAGCAAATGCTATTGATGCAAACTGCAAAAAAACTACAAAGTTTTATTATATGTCCCCAAGAGGAACTGTTTTTACACAACAAAAAGTAAAAGATATTATACAACATGAGGAAATTGCTATTATTTGTGCAAGATATGAAGGTATGGATCAAAGGGTTATAGACGAATACAACATGGAAGAAATTTCAATAGGTGATTTTGTTTTAACTGGCGGAGAAATACCCGCATTAACTATAATCGATTGTTGTGTTAGATGCATAGAAGGTGTGTTAGGAAATAATAATTCACTAAATGATGAAAGTTTTGGCGGATTAGCGTATTCAAAAAATAATTTTCTACTTGAATATCCTTTATATACACAGCCAAGAATTTGGAGAAACAGAGAAGTTCCAGAAATTTTGTTATCTGGACATCATAAAAATATTGAGCTTTGGAAACTACAAAAATCTAAAGAAATCACAAAAGAAAAAAGAATTGATTTGTGGGAAAAATATCAAAAATAGCCTATAGTCAATTAAGACAGCATTTATCACAAGACAAGCTGTTTCATATAAAAAACTAAGAAATTTAATTTTTTATTCTGGAGGATACATAAAAATTAATACATTAGTTAATAAATAGCAACCCCAGATACAAATATATAAAATATTAAGAAAATTAACATAAATTAATGAATTATTTAGAGTCTAAACCCGACTTAGATGTTGTAAATGTTATTTTAGTCCACTATATGAATTTTGTAAATAAAAACAATAATTGTTTTTACATAAAAAACTTGCAAATAAAAAAGTATACTAATATAGTTAAGTTATTGGTATAAAAAAGTATTATTATGAAAAAAACTTCTTTTTATTTAGTTTTATTATTAGGTATTATAACACTGTTCGGATTGGATAATGCATCAGCTGCAACTATCAGTTCAGCTAGTGGTTCAGCTGGAGATATGGGTGTTGTTTTGTGTAATGTATTAAAATTCGTTACGGGAACCGTTGGAAAAACAATCGCATCATTTATTATAATTGGTGTTGGACTAGGATTTTTTACAGCTAAAGTTTCTTGGGGTGTTTTGATAGGTGTTACATTAGGTATTGCTGCTATGTTTGGTGCTCCAGCCATAGTTAAAGCAGTAACTGGTGATACTACTACTATCTGTAGTACTACTCCTTAATTTAGTAAAAAGAATTATTACTTATTTTAACCCCGTTTAACGGGGTTTTTTCATAATAATATTTCACCAACTATAGAATGGGAATATTTTGTTCAAAAAATATCCACATACTATAAATCTTATTTTTTTGCTAAAATATATTAAGGAATTTTAAATTTTTAACAATAAAATAAATAAGCACACTATCTTTAATAAATTGAAATATTACTTTACCAAATAATAAACTCATTATATTCAACAAATGGATACAATACTTACTTTATAATTATTTTTATAAATTACCTTCATCTTCTACTTTTATTTAATTCATATATGAAAAAAGTTAATAACAGAAAGTAAACTCGTATTCAACGGTCTTTGTATTTATTTTCTGTAAAAATTATTTGCACTCTAAGTTTGAAAAAATACTTGAAAAATAAATTAACGGTTGTATCAATATTATTAGCGGTTCATTATTATAATGAAAAACTAAATTTATATTAATAATAAAAAAGCAAATCATGTCAACGATGATGCTAATTAATTTGGTAGTTTTTTATTCTTTTTTAGTACTTGTTCTATCCTTTTCGTTGTGTTGTCTTAATAAACTACGAAAGAATAAGATTAAAATTGTACAAAATAGTGATTTAATTTATAAAATACTAGAATGCTATTCAATAGATATTAATGAGTTCAATGAATTTGTGGATCTTTTAATTGCTGATTTATACAAAGAATATAAATGCATAAGCAGAGATGTTCTAAAGTATGATTTATTGAATTATTTTATTCTTTTCTTAAACGGTCGAAATATTTCTTCATCAAAATTAAATCAATATCGTATAGAATATAAGAAAAAATTGCCTTTACTTTATATAATAGAAAAAAATTTTATTTTAAATAAGAATCAACATAATGAAGAAATTGTTTATTATTTGATTAGTAATAGATTCAGCCTATTTTTAGATTATTCATCTCAAAAAGATTTAGGTATTCAATTTTTTGAATGGGTAGTTCCAGTAAAAGATAATAAAGTTTGTTCTTTTTGTAAATCCGCAGATGGCAAAATTTTCTCATGGAAAGAAGGAAATAATGGAAATTTTCCAGGTCAAAATAAATGTACATTAAATGGTTTTTGTAGGTGTAAAACAAAACCAATAGATCTAAATAGTAAAAATGTAAAAGTTGTGAAAAATGAAGATGGAAGCTATTTTATGCAGAATATATAATAGTAGTTTCACTTTTAATTTTTTCCAGCAAGTAAAACAAATATGAATTTTTTGAGGAATAACAAAGCGGATGGCAAAAACTTTATAAGAATCAAACCAATTAATAAAATAATTGTTACTAGTATTGGTAATACAACAAAAAAATTTAATATCATTCTAGCTGTCGCAAGTGCTTTTGCTGCCCTTATATCCTCTTTTCCAGTTTCTTGTTTTATACTTCTTGGAGCATCCGTAATAGTATCCTCAACATCATTATTTTCCGCTATATGTTCACCTTTAGCTTCAAGATTTTTTTTAACCATAAAATCTGTTAAAGCTTTTTTATTTTCATTCATTTATACTCCTAAAATAAATTCTTTGTATCAACTTTTTTCCATTCATTTAAAAATTCTTGGAAGTGTTTTTTCTCTTTAAATTTTTCTAAATATTCTTTCAAATCGACACAACATTTTATAAAATTTTCTTTACTTAAAGTTCCAGTATGCATTTGAAAAATCAAATACAATAAATATGTATTTGCAACATCTGTTTCGCAATAATCTCTAATTTCCTTAATCTTATTTTCATCGTATAGAGCGGAAACTTGAGAACCATCAGTATCAAGCTTGCCAGGTATTCCCATTATTGAACAAATTTCATTCATCTTACATCTTGCTGATGCTCCAAAATCTGAAAAAGCTTCTAATAGATCACAATGCCAATCAAGAGAATATCGTTGAGTATAATTATTCCATTTATCACCACTTTTATATAACCATGGAGCAGAAACACTATATTTCATTGCTCTATATTTCAATACTGGTAAATCAAATGTTCTACCATTATAACTTACAAATCTTGGAAGACTTTTAGCTAAATGACTAAAACAACCCTTGATAATTTCTTCTTCACTTGATTCTTCAGTTCCGCCAGTTCTTAAATCTTTTATATGATAAACCTCAGTTCCATCTGCACAGTTTTCAATTTCAGCTTCTAAAAAACTAACTGCTACAACTTTATGAAAAGGCTGCCTAGGAAATGGATTGCCACCAGATACTTGTATGTGATATTGCTCTAATTCTTTTCTTAATTCATCTCTATCCTTTGTTTCGCTACCAGTAAGATTTTTAACAACATCTATATCTGGAATTGTTTCTATATCAAAAACAAATAAACTTTTATGCATAATATTTACAAACATCACCCTACTTATAAATTATATAAAATATCACAAAAATCAAGATGTATAATTTTTATTTAAAAACTATATTGAATTATTTTAATATAATAAAAAACCCTCTATATCAAGAGGGTATAAATTAATTTTCTAAATTAAAATTTTATTTTTTCTTTTTGTCTACTTTTTTCTGTTTTTCTATTCTTTTATTTGATTTTCTAACTATTTTAACATTTTCATAATCGCCTTTTTTTATCAAAGCTTTTTCAATTCTATTTCTCAATTTTTTTGCTATATCAGTTAATTTATTAATTCTATAATTAATTATAAAAGAATCTAAATTTCCATATTTATTTATAGTTCTCAAAACATTAGCAGTAACTTTTAGAACGATATCTACACCCAATGCATCACTTTTAAATACCACTTCTTTCAAATTTGGTAAAAAATCTCTTCTTGTTCTTCTCTTTGACTTTGAAACATTGTTTCCAGTCATAACACCTACACCAGTAAGATCACATTTTCTTGTCATTTCTTTTACATTAAATTATTATTAAATAATACAACTTTTAAAAGGGAGAATATAACAATTTATTATATTGTCAAGCAAAAAGTAGGTAAAGTATAATAATTTTTTCTGTATAATTTATTATAAAAATCACTTGAAATATAAAAAAGCAACATTATAATACTCTACATTGAGTTTAAAAGTTTAGATTAAAAGATGACAACAAAGAGAACTTATCAACCTAGTAAGGTTTGTAGAAAAAATAGACACGGTTTCAGAGCAAGAATGGCTACTGCAACAGGTAGAAGAATTATAAATGCAAGAAGATCAAGAGGCAGAGCAAAATTAAGTGCTTAACACTATGCATTTTATGACGGAGTGTGGCGCAGCCTGGTAGCGCAACTGGTTTGGGACCAGTGGGTCGTAGGTTCGAATCCTATCACTCCGACCAATATAAA
>JAQTXT010000160.1 GCA_028688645.1 Rickettsiales bacterium | reverse complement strand
AAAAACATTAAAGAAAAAACCTTTTCCTTCTAAAATCTTTTCATCGATTTCTATACTATTTACTTTCTCTAGTAATTGAAGTAATATTCTATGATTACTATTAATTTTCTTGTCAATTTTTGCTCTTTTCTCTCTTAAAATAGCAGCTTGTTCATTATGATAATCTGATTTATTTTTTTCAGTAGCAAAAATCTGATTTCTTCGTTTGGGTATAAACTCTTCTTTAGTATGAGGATCTATCTTTTTCATAATTAATCATTTATATTTTTGCTAAATTAAAAATAATTTATATATTTACCAAGTGGTAAATATTTTAAATATAAAATTTACAGTAAAATGAAAAATATAATATATAAAGAAATAGGTGAAACTATAAATAATAAAAAGTTTCTACCTAAAGATATAGAAATTACTTCAAGACAAATTAATTATTGGAAAGAAAGAAATATTATTCCTTTTTTAGAGAAAGAAAAAAAAGGATTTATGAATTTACCAGAAGCTTTATGGTTAATGATTATAAATGAATTATCAAATATTGGCATAGATTCAAAGAAGTTAGAAGTGCTTTCATATAATATATGGTTAAAACCGTTTTATGAAAAATATGCCGATAAAACATTTGAATATCATTTAAATAAAAAAGGGAATTCATTAAACGATGAAGACAAAGGTTGGTTAAAGCACTTTTTAGAAAACGAACATGTTATGATTAATGCTTTTAGAAAAGTAATAAATCCATTTACGGACTGTATTAAAGATTCTTTAATTTCTAACAGAACACTATATTCATTTATTTACTGTCCAAGTAAAGAGGAATTTATTTTTTCTAAATCTGGGATGCAATTGAATTCAGACCTTAACAATGTTTTCTATGGAGAAACTATAATTTCAATACCTTTCTTACCTCACCTTTCAAAATTGGTAGGCTTAGATATTGAAAGACAAAATAATGACATTGAATATTTAAGTAATGTAGAAAACATAATACGAAGGACACTTGTCTATGATAAGCCAAAACTAATGGAAATTGAAGTATTAGAAGATGGCAATAGGAAGATTTGTAAAATTACTGAGAGTCATAAAAAATCCGAAGAATTAGCAAATTTTTTCTTAAACACAAAACTTCCAAATGGTTCGAAAGTAACTATTGAAACAAGAAGTCAAGGAAATTACAAAGTAACAGTAAAATCATAATTTATGAGAATTGTAGAACTTATTCGGTTCCTGAAACATCAGCCCGTTTTATCTTTATCAAGATATGGGCCAGGAAGAAAATCAAAGTGGTTGCAATAAGCAATTACTAAACCCAGAAATAATAAAAAAACATATAACAAACGTTGACGAAGAAAATCTATATGAGCTTTCATTGCAACTTTATGAATTCACAAAATTAATTTTAGAACAGATAAAAGATGAAAACTAAAAACCTTCAACTTAAAGACTTTTTTGGAACATCAGTTTGGTCATACACAAGAGTTTCTACAAAAGAGCAATTCATGAACAATGGAAGTATAGAAACTCAGGTAAAAAGAATAAAAAACTTTGCTAAAGAAAACAGTTTAAACATTACCGATGAATTTGATGCCGAATACGAAAGTTCTAAAAAAATTAATACTCAAAGTACTTTAAAAGAACTTATTAATAAGCTTAAAAAAACTCATTATTCTAAAAGACCTAAAATAATATTAATATGGTCACCAAGTAGATTTGGTAGAGCTGGTGCTGAACACATTCAACTTTTTGTTAGTCTTAGAAAAGAATTTAATGTGTATTTATATTCTGTAAGTACAGGACATAATACATTCAACGAAAGAGCAGAAAATGAGTTTTCTACTCAACTCCTTTATGCTCAAAAAGAAAACTTTAATAGACAAGACACTATTATACCAGGTTTAATTAATGCGCTTAACAATGGCAAACTATTTGGAAGAACACCAAAAGGATATGATCATTATGGACCAAGAGTAACAAATCCAGATAAAGTTCAAGCTAAACAAGAAATTAAAATAAATAAAGAAGGTTTAATCTTTAGAGAAGCATTTAGAAAGAAAATCTATGAATCTTATACTGACAAACAAATAATCGATTGGTTAGCATCTAAAGGTATTCGCATGGCTTATCAATCCTTATCAAATATGTGGCGAAATGAATTCTATGCTGGAAGAGTTTGTAACTCTCTTTTAGACGATACTTACATTAAAGGAAATTGGGAGCCTTTGATTTCAAAAAGTGAATTTAATAAGCTTCAAAAGATTATAAATGGAACTTCAAAAATTGGGATTGAAAAGCTAAGTGGTAAAACAGAAACTCCTTTAGTACCAAAATATTTGATTTGTGGTGATTGTAATAACACAATGACATCCTATAAAAACAAGAAGAAAAATTTATTTTATTATAAGTGTAATTCTTGTAATAAAACTGCTAATGCAGAGACCAAACCAAGTTCAAACAGTGAAGGTGTGAATACAGCTTTCTTAAAACTAATCGATAATTTTAAGCTTAGTGATAATCTTAAAGAATTATTTATTGAACAAATCAAAATAATCCTAGAAGATGAAAAAGATAATTCAAAAGACAAGAAAAGAATATTGACATCAGAGATAAATGACTTAAAAGAAAAAATGGATTTAATTGAATATAGATTTGCTGTAAACGAAATTTCAAAAGATATTTTTGAGAGACAAAATCAAAAATTAAAGGAGTCTATGAATCAAAAAATGATTGAAATCGAAAATTTACCTACAAAAAAATCTAACCAAGAAAAAGTAATAAAATATTTTACAAAAATCGCTGTGAACCCTTCTGAATTCTACGAAAAACTAGAATACAACCAAAAGAGAGTATTGCAAAAATTACTATACCCTGAGGGATTACAATATTCACTTAAAAACAAAGAATATCTAACCTCAAAAGCAGGAGCTTTATTTGAATTAACTAATTGTTTTTCAATTGATTATGTAGCTAAAAACAAAAAGACTTACCAAGAAAATCTTGATAAGTCTCATTTAGTACCCGGAGTGGGAATCGAACCCACACACCTAAGTACACGAGTTTGAGTCGTGCGCGTCTACCAATTCCGCCATCCGGGCAATGGAAAATGATATTTGTATCATTAA
>JAQTXT010000159.1 GCA_028688645.1 Rickettsiales bacterium | reverse complement strand
TTTTGGATTTTTCTTTTTAAACTCTACTATGAAAGGCAACATTTTCTCTATAATAATATCTCTAGATACTATTCTCAGTGTATTGTTTTTCCCATCTTCAACATCTTTTGAAAATTCTTTATACAAACTTTCTGTTTCTTGAACTATAGATATAGCTCTTTCGTAAAATTTCTTACCTTCTTCAGATAAAACCAATCTATCTCTTATTTTATTTTTAATAAACAAACTGACTTTTAAATCTCTTTCCAATGCTTTTATCTGTTTGCTGATTGTTGCATTTTCTACACCAATTTTTTCGCCAGCTTTTACAATAGTTCCCTCTTGAACTAAAGCACAGAAACCCCTTAATTGATTTAGTCTATCTTTTTTATAGTAAAAATTATTCATTATCTCGTCTTTTTATGATGAGTAATTAACATATTATTAACTTGAATTAATGATGTCAAGTGTCATAATTATAATTATGTAAAACAACATCAACTGCTTAATTTTTAATAAGCATTAGCGATTGGAAGGAAATTCCTAGAAATAACTCATTTGAGTTATTTCTTCTGTTAAATAAAGGATTTGAATGAAAGTTTTAAAAGAAAATACAAGTTTTGGGCATTATATATCAGGTAATGAATTGGTAATTACAAAATATATAATAGATTCTGAAACAAAAGGAAAAAATATTTATATTCATAGCGGAATTCATGGCGGTGAAATAACTTATTATATAATAGAAAAATTATTTAATTATTTAAAAGATAATTTAATAAGTGGTAAAGTTGTTTTAGTTCCTTGTGCAAATCCATTATCTTGGCTACAAAGGAATTATTTTTATACTCATGGAAAATTTAATTTATATGATGGAAATGATTGGAATAATTATTTCCCTGGTAGAAAAGAAGGTAGTTTGGGTGAAAGAATGTCATATGCAATTTTTGAAGAGGCAAAGAAAGCTGATTTAATACTGGATTTACATACTTCAAGAAAAAGCTTTGTTTTTTCAATGCCATCAGAAAAAAAATATTTTCCAATAGTAAAAACTTTGGGATTAAAATATAATCATTTTTGTGATGATAAGGCTTGTCCTAAAACTGCAAATACTATAACAGCACAAGCTGATATAGCTAATGTTGATAATTTAACGATAGAATGCGGTTGTCATGATGAATATAATGAATTAGATATAAATGAAGTATATGATGGTATTTTAAGGATTTTTGAACCATTTAATATGATTAAAAAAGGTTCTAGTAAACCTTCTATACATAAAGATATTGAAGTTTTTTATAATCCTAAAAAATTTATAGCCCCAGAAACTGGTTTTGGTATTTTTTACAAAAAATTAGGTGAAGAATTTAAAAAAGGAGATTTAATATACTCAATATGTACTCCGCATGACTTTGGAAAGCATTTAGATGTTTTAGCAGATAAAGATGGTATTGTATGGAAGTATTCTCCAACAAAAACATTTTGGTGTGGTGATGATGTGTTGCAATATATTGTTAAAGATGATTTAGAAATAATATAGTCTTTTATAATAAAAATATTTCTTATACATAAAAATAGCTCATTTATTAAAAATGAGCTATTTCTTGAAATAATTTTACATGAGTTTACATGAAATCATCCATTCCACCACCCATACCGCCTGGCATTCCGCCTGCACCTGCACTACCACAAGAGCATTTGTCTTCAGCTGGTTTTTCTGTAATTACACATTCAGAAGTTAATAATAATCCAGCAATTGAACTAGCACCTTCAAGAGCAATTCTAGCAACTTTTGCAGGATCTACGATACCAAAATTAATCATATCACCGTATTGTTCTTTTTGTGCATCAAAACCATAGTTAATATTTTTATTTTCCATAATTTTATTTGCAATAACAGAACCATCTAAACCAGCATTTTCAGCAATTTGTTTAGCTGGAGATTGTAAGGCTTTATAAACTATTTGAATACCAGCTTTTTGTGCTTCATTTTCAGCGTCTAATTCTAATAATGCTTTTGAAGCGTGAATGAAAGTTGCTCCACCACCTGCGACTATACCTTCTTCAATAGCAGCTCTTGTTGCAGATAAAGCATCTTCAACTCTATCTTTCTTTTCTTTAACTTCCATTTCTGTAGCACCGCCAACTTTCAAAATTGCGACACCGCCAGATAATTTTGCTAATCTTTCTTGTAATTTTTCTTTATCATATTCAGATGTAGTATTTTCAATTTCGTTCTTAATTTGAGAACATCTAGCTTTTACATCTTCATCATCACCAGCGCCATCGATAATAGTTGTATCATCTTTAGCAATTACTACTTTTTTAGCTTTACCAAGTTGCTCTAATTCAACATTTTCAAGTTTTTGTCCTAAATCTTCAGAAATAACTTGACCTGCGGTTAAGCTTGCTATATCTTCTAACATAGCTTTTCTTCTATCTCCAAAGCCTGGTGCTTTTACTGCACAAACTTTTAAACCACCTCTTAATTTGTTTACAACTAAAGCTGCTAAAGCTTCACCCTCAACATCTTCAGCAATAATCAATAATGGTCTTCCAGATTGAGCTACAGCTTCTAAAACTTTCAAAATTGATTGTAAAGTAGAAATTTTCTTTTCAACTAACAAAATGTATGGATTTTCAAGTTCGCAAACCATTTTTTCCATATTGGTTGCGAAGTATGGAGATAAATAACCCCTATCAAAATTCATACCTTCAACAACTTCGATTTCAAAATCAAGTCCTTTTGCTTCTTCAACTGTAATTGGGCTATTTGGTCCAACTTTATCCATTGCTTCAGCAATTTTCTCACCGATTTCTTTATCACCATTGGCAGAAATCGTTCCAACTTGAGTAATTTCAGCTTTTCCATTAACTTTTTTAGCAAATTTTTTAATTTCATTAATTGCAACTTCAACAGCTTTATTGATACCTCTTTTTAAATCCATAGGATTTAAACCAGCAGCTACCGACTTTACACCTTCTCTGAAGATAGCTTGAGCTAAAACAGTTGAAGTAGTAGTTCCATCACCCGCGATGTCGTTAGTTTTGCTTGCAACTTCTTTAATTGCTTGTGCTCCGATATTTTGAATTTTGTCTTTTAATTCAATTTCCTTTGCAACTGTAACACCATCTTTGGTAATTCTT
>JAQTXT010000158.1 GCA_028688645.1 Rickettsiales bacterium | reverse complement strand
ACTTGTAATGTAATTAAATGAACAAAACGTAATTTATTTTTTTTATGTCAGAGATTTTATAAAAAAGCCGCAGCATTTGTATTAAGAGCCGTAGCTAAACATTCAACTCAACTTGCCAAAGCCGTTGTTGATTCAGGTGCATTGGAAGCTCTTGTTGTCTGTCTTGAATAGTTCGATCCTACTGTTAAATAAGCAGCTGCTTGGGCATTATCATACATTGCCAAACATACCCCAGAATTGGCAATGGCCGTCGTATAAGTCGGTGCTGTACCTTTGTTGGTTCTTTGTGTTCAAGAACCAGAGCCCACATTAAAGAGAATTGCAGCTTCTGCTTTAAGCGAAATTTGTAAGCATTCCCCTGAGTTGGCTCAATTTGTCGTTGATGCTGGTGCAGTTCCTTTCTTGGCACAGCTCATTAATCATCAAGATGCTCAACTTAAAAGACAAGTTTGTTCTTGTTTGGCTAACATTGCAAGACACACTATTGACTTGGCTGAAATCGTAGTAGATAATGATATTTTCCCAAAGATTTTGTACAGATTAAAAGACAGTGATAATTTAGTCAGAAAGTATGCAGCAATCTGCATCAGAGAAATCGCTAAACAAAGTCTAGACCTTTCAAAACTAATTTGTAATTCGGGGGGTGCGGTTGCAATCGTAGATTTCATCTCTGAAGCCAAAGGATAAGGTCTTCCAGGGATCATCACATTGGGTTATATTTCAGCATTTGATGAAACTTTGGCTATGGGCGTCATCCAAGCTAAAGGAATTCCACCTCTGAAATAAGCACTTGGAAACTAAAATGAATCAATAAGAGCTGCAGCTGCTTGGAGTCTCGGTCATATGGGAGGACACACTCCAGATCATGCTAAAGCAATTGCTGAAAATGACATTCCTCGACTTTTATTGGAACTTTATAAAGATCCTAAGAGTTCAGAAGATTTAAAAAAAAAAGCTAAAAAATCTTTAAAGAGTATTCTTCAAATGTGTTCATATTTAAGTGCTTTGGAACCATTAATTGCTGACTGCCCTGCAGAAATTTTGCACTATGTTCTTCATCAATTTGCTAAGACACTACCAAATGATCCTGCAGCCAAAAAATCATTTATTCAATCAGGAGGTTTAAAGAAAATTCAAGAAATTAAAGCTGAGCCAGGAAACAAACTCAAACAATATGTCGACGAAATCAATGCCCTTTATCCCTTATAAATTGTTCAGTTTTATTCACCAGGCTATGAACAAACACTTCTTAAAAAGCTTTAGGATGAATGATCATTTTATCTTCTCATTGAATCTATAAAAAAATTTAATTATTAAAAATGAGTAAAAATTACAATTTGAGCCAATTATTCAAACGGCTAATAATAAGATTTATCATTATAAAAAATGAACAGTGAAAGCCCGTATTATGTTACAACGAATGCAGGAAAGTTGTAATTGATGAAGGGCTGCTATTTGACTCTTATGAAACGCAAAAATTCAGCAGCAAAAACCCTTCAAAAAACAAAACATATTTCTCATTCCTATAAGCAAAGTAAAAAGACCATAAAAAAAAGCTATAACATGTGGAAATAAAAGGCATATGGTTCTAAAGTTACGAAAAATGAAATTGTACTTATGACAGCTAAGAAAAATTCCAAAACTATTTCAAAAAATTTTGTTGTAAAGACAGATCAATAAGTTTTTAAAGGTACTATGATGCCAAATATTCCTTTGATAGAAATGGATTGTGATAACGATTGTGACAGCTAATGGCCTGAAATTTATGAGACAGTTAATCATTTAAAAATGTCTTTGTCTTTGGCTATTTATGATCATATGAATGGTGAAAGTGGTTTCTTTTGATTGATGATAATTTAGAGTTCTTTTTGTTAAAAAAGATATTTTCACAAATCTAAAAATTTTTATTTTTACAAATTTATTCTGTAAAGTTTTTAAAATTAATTAATTAAAAAATATTAAAAAGTTCAAAGAAAATAATAAAAAAAAACCTTTAAATAAAAAAAATTGCTTTAATAAAATAATAA
Source organism: Rickettsiales bacterium (assembly GCA_028688645.1). Lineage (GTDB taxonomy): Bacteria > Pseudomonadota > Alphaproteobacteria > Rickettsiales > UBA1997 > CALXSC01. The sequence continues at coordinate 1,163 of JAQTXT010000158.1, read as the reverse complement.
ATAATTACGTTTTTGTTATGGTAAGAATATTGAATAATTTAGAGTCGAGGTACCCCTTCATTCGGTAAAAGACATCAAAAAACTCACACTCTTTGCAGAAGATGTGGAAGAATGAGCTTCCATAAGCAAAACAGTACTTGTTCAGCTTGCGGATATCCAGCTGCTAGACTCAGAAGATGTAATTATTGATTTTAATGCAGACGGATGGTCATTAAAAGTCCAACAAAGAAAAGGTCCAGGAACAGGAAGACAAAGATACACTAAAACTATTCCAAGAATCTTCAAAAACAACCTTAAGGGAATTAACTGATCTTTGATTCAGACCATAGATTATTTAAACTTATTTATTTTTTTCTTTGATATAATAATCCAATAAAAACTTTAATAAATAAATTTGAAGGGAAAGTGGAAAAATAATTACTAATAAATTAATCAAGCTCTGTGCATAACTCTCTATAAATTGGTTCAAAACCTTATCTGATTGTTACTTAGTGAACTTTCTTTAAGATTCCTAAACCTTAATTGAGGGTTACCCATTATCTTTGTCAATGGCTTTAAATTATACTTTTTACTAGACTCATTACTGAAAAGTTTACAGGCCTCAAGTGAATAGTCAGGCATTGCATCTGTATTATAATAAAAAAATACATTTAGATCTGTGGATATTTTCTTTATATTTTGTTGTTTGGACATTTTGCTTCATCCATTACGATCTTTTGAAAGTTGGACTTGTTTGAATAAGTCTCGTAAAAATTTTGGTATTTTCTTCATCAATCAATCGTTGTTTCATATCTTTCTGAATTTTAAATACCATGCTATGATTTTTAGTCAGCGATTTTGATATATTAATAAACTTGCATTGGCTTGTTTAAGGTCTTTGACTTTGAAGCTTATCGGTATTGACTATTTTTTTATATAAAATTTTGTTATTTCTTTGTATCTATAAGCTAGCAAATGAATTGTCTTTTTTTACGCTGGATTTTGAGAGAGAACGATTGAGAGAACTGGAAACTCTTGAATGGCTTTGTGATGAGTCTGCAACGACACTTTTTGCCTTGATAAGACTGAGAAGATGGCGTTTTTGTGCTTGTGCTTTTTATAAGATAGCGAGTCTTTATTTACTGTACTTGATATTCCAAAAATTCATGATTTTTTAATTACGA
>JAQTXT010000031.1 GCA_028688645.1 Rickettsiales bacterium | reverse complement strand
ATAAATTTAATTTTAGTTTTGATAAGTTAAAGAAATTGAGAAGTATAGTGAATAAGATGTTAAAAATATATAGTTGTTCACAAGAAAAAGCAGTGAAGAAGATTAGGGAAGTTATTGAGTGTAGTGGAATTGAGGAAAGAGAAGTTTAAACTGTTAATAAAGTTGTTAATAACTTTGTTTATAAGCCTGTTAATTATTTTTTATTAACAGTTTTGATATTTTGTTAACAGAACTATTAACAGGATTATTTATTAAAAATTTGATTTATTTTTGATTTATTAATGTCTGCTAACTTATTAACAAATTAACAGGCATAATAATTAATAATAATATAGTATATATAATATTATTTATACTAATATATCATCTACGATGAATTGGACGGTTTGTCTACCTTGCCAATTATTAATATTTATTTCTCCTAATAAATTAACTTTTTGACCCTTCTTAGAAAGAATTTGATATATTTGGTCATTCTTATTTATTCTAAAATACATAGAGATAATTCGGCTTGATAAATGATTTAAATCGTCATCACAAATAATTAGTCTTAAATTATTTTGATTTTTACCAATTAAATCAGATTTTATAATTACAACATCCTTTAGAATTACTTTTGGTTTATGATTTCCTGCACCAAATGGTCCTAGTTTGTCTATTTCATTAGCTAAATTTATGGTTAAACTTTTGCATTCCAAGACTAAATCAGCTTCTCTTTCTTTATTATTTAAACAGTAATTAATATTTGAACTTAATTTATTTATAAAGAATTCTTTAAGTTTATCTATTTTTGAATATTCTATGCTAAAACCACCAGCCATGGCATGTCCACCACCATCTTTAATGATATTTTTAAGTTTTGCTTCTATAATTGCTGAACCTATATCTACTCCATGAATTGAACGACAAGAAGCTCTGCAATATGTTTCTAGTTTTGATAAAACTACAGTTGGTTTTTCAAATCTGTCTTTAATTCTTGATGCTATGATTCCAATAATACCTTCATGCCATTTTTCGCCTTCTACAAATATTATGTCATTTTTATATAATTCTTTTAATTCTACTTGTTTAAATGCTTCTTCTAGAATTATTTTTTCAATATTTTGTCTTTCTGTGTTATATAAATCTAAATTCTTTGCCACTTTTAAGCACTCAAAACTATCTTTTAAATATAAAAGCTTACTTGATAAATCAGATTCACCAATTCTTCCTGTTGCGTTAATTCTTGGCCCTAAAATGAAGCCCACATGATATGTGCTTATTTCTTCATCTATTCCTGAAATATCAATTAATGATTTTATGCCTAAATTGGTTCTTTGATGAATGATTTTTAAACCTTGTCTTACTAATGCTCTATTTAATCCTGTTAATGGTACTACATCACAAATAGTTCCTAGTGCAACCAAATCTAAAAATTGTAATAAATCAACTTCTTCAATGTTATTCTTTGTGTAAAAGTTATTTTCTCTTAATTTTTTATTTAAAGCGACTAAAAACAAGAAAGCTACGCCAACACCTGCTAAATTTTTATATTCACTTTGTTCATCTAATCTGTTTGGATTAATGACCGCTCCAGCTTCTGGTAATGTTGCATCGCCAAGGTGGTGATCTGTTATTACAACTTTTAAATCTATTTCCTTTGCTTTTTTACAAGCTTCAAATGCTGATATTCCACAGTCAACTGTAACAATTAAATTTATTTTCATTTCATTTTTTAATTTTTGAAATGCTTTACTGTTTGGACCATATCCTTCTGTTACTCTATCTGGAATATAAATAATTGATTGTATGTTAATTAAATCAAAGAAATTTTTCATTAATGCTGCAGATGAAACGCCATCAACATCATAATCACCAAAAACACAAATTCTTTCTTTATTAACTATTGAATCATAAACGATATCAACGCCTTTTTGCATGTCTAACAATTTATAAGGATTTGTCATGGAATTTTTTAATGTAGGGCCAAGGAAATCCTCTATTCCATTTATTTCTATATTTTTTATACTTAGTAATCTTGATAATGTTTCGGAAAGACTAAATTTTTGATATATCGTTAAGCTTTTTTGCTCATCATATTGATTTAATTTCCATAAACAATTTTTAAGAGATTTTTTTTCTGAGAAATACATTATAAATCAATTACCTCCAATGTTCCACCTTTTGTATTTAATGCTCTAGGTATATTATTTCCAAAGTTTTTTGCTGAGCCAAAAGCAACAACTTTATTGTCTTCTAAGATTACCCAATATTCACTACCTGTTCTTAAGAATGGATAAAAACCAATGAATGGAAGTCTATCTTTAGTAAAAAATAAGCCAAAAATATCATCATATACATAATAAATCATGTACTCTTTATTATAAAAAGCTCTTTTTGAGTATGGATTTCCTATCTTTTGAATTACTTCTTCTTTTGTATCTTGGACATCAACATGTTTTAATCCATTTCCAGTTAATGGAAAACATGCTGCTAATAATAAAAAAAGTGTTATAGACAGATATTTTTTATACATTGTAAACAATTAAATTACTTATCAAAATAATTCTAACTAAAACATAAAAAAAATCAACAGTTATTGTTGATTTTTCATATTTCGAAGTATTATTACTATTTTATTCTAGTTTTTACCGCCACCCAATTTCTCTTCTTTAAATAGGACATGCTTTCTAACTATTGGATCATATTTTAAAAATTCCATTTTGTTTGGTCTTTTTTTAGGATTTCTCCTTGCTAAATAATAATAACCAGTATCAGCCGTACTTACTAGCTTAAATAATATTGCTGGTCTTTTTTTTCTTGTACTTTTTGGTGCTACAGCCATTTCTTTTTACCTTAGTGGTCATTAATTATGATAATGCTAAAACTATACAAAACATATTTTATTTTGTCAAGATAATTAATTAAATCTGTTGTATAAATAATTTCTTCACAAAAAACGGTTTATACCGTGATTTTATTATTAGCTTGATTTTTTCAAAAAAGATAAAATAATCTCTTTACCTAGCAAATTAATTTTACAAAATTGTTAAATATCATAAGATATAATGAATTTTCTGGAATAAGTCTATATTTGCAGTATTTTTTTATTTTTTAAAACTATAAAGTTTTAGATTTTTAATTATTTATTTTGTAATAATATGGCAGATGTAGAGAATGTAATTGGTTTTGTTTGCACCCCTCGTGTTGATAGAAAACTGCGAAGAGAGAGTTTGGGCTTTACATGTATAGAAGATTATAGAAAATTTTTAATAGTTACCTTAAAATTTATAGATAGTTGTAAATTTCAATATTGTGATAATTCCCATTTAATTATTTTGTTTAGAAGATTTTTAGCTAAATCTGATTTATTAAAGAAATCTGATGATCATGTTTTATATGAATATTTAGAAAAAATACAAGGAATTTTGAGTGGTTCTTTAATAAATACAGCTATTGTATTGAATAAATATTTAAAAACAATATCGCATAATACTAGAACTAAAGTAATAACTCCATTTTCATTAAATGATGCAATATCTGATGATCAAGCATATAATATATTTTTAGTTTCAAATGGAGTTAAAATTAACTCCCTTGTTGAAAGTGATGCAATGATGACTGGGACTGTTCAATCTTTCCATTTTGACTTGGAAGATGATAGATATATTTTATGCGGTGTTCAGAGAAAAATTACTCAAATGCCTGATTTTGAAGAAAAATTAAATGGATTGCGAAAAATTGTTATGGAAGGTTTTACTTATATAGAAAATCAAGAAATTTTTTATGCTATGTTGGTAAAAGCTAAAGAAATGGGAATTGGAGTTGATTTTACTTTATCATCACAATATATAACGATGGTTTGTAAAGAACAAATTTTAGAACATATATTGAACAAAAGGATAAATATTATTATTGGAAGTACAGAAGAGATAATAACTTTATTATCTGATGAACAATATTCGGAAATTAGTGATTTTGCAAAGAAAAATTATATAAGTATGTTAGAAATAATGAATACTAATAATGTAAGATTTATTGATAATAATGGGACACAAACTATAGTTTCTACAAATCAAATACATAATTTATCTATTTCAAGATCTAGAGATTTTTTCTTATCTGGATTTTATCTTGGACAAAGTTTAGATTTTGATATTCAAACATCATTAAATATTGGAGTCTCATTGGCTGCATTAAATATTGAAATTCCAGATATATTTTTTACTGTGGACAAAAAATTATTAAAGATAGTTAATGAATTAATTTCTAGTACTTTTTGTAGTCATGTTTTAAAAGAAAGTATGAAAGAATATCATAGTAAAGAGAGTAGCGTTCTTTTGTCAATTTAAAAATAAAATTTTAATTATTTTTTTAAGAAACATTTTTTATTTTTAATACATGCAACACAGGTTGGTATTACTGTATCTCTACCATTCTTAGAATTGATAGCTAATCCACCTTGCGATGTTTCTCTGTATTGGCATGGCATATCTTTTCCTACTTGCTTCATTGTCAAAATAGCCTGATCTAATGTTATAAATAAGCTCTTTTCTTCTCTTAAAGCGATTCTTGATGCCGTTATTGCTTTTACCGCATTTACCGCATTTCTTTCGATACATGGAATTTGAACCAAACCACCAATTGGATCACAAGTCAAACCCAAATTATGAACCAATCCAATTATTGCCGCATTCTCACATTGTAAATTTGTTCCACCTAAAGCTGCTGTTAGACCTGCTGCTGCCATGGCGCATGCTGAGCCAATTTCTGCTTGACAACCACCTTCTGCACCAGAAATTGTCGCATTTTTCTTACATAAAATAGCAATAATACCAGCAACCAAAATAAATTTTTTAATATTTTCAAATGTATGTTGCGCAGGATAATATTTTTCTAAAAACAAAATTACGGCTGGTATTACCGCAGAAGCCCCGTTTGTTGGAGCTGTAATCAATTTTCCCAAACTTGCATTTTCCTCTGCTCCTGCTAGAGCCCACAAAGATACCCAATCAAAAACATTTAATGGACTATTACTAATATCATTTTCCAATTTTTTTAATAAGGACGGAGCTCTTCTTGGTAAATTTAAAGAGCCTTCTAAATTGCCTTTTCTATATAAACCGTTTCGTACCATTTCATGCATTACATATATAATATTTTTTATCTCTTCATTTATTTCTTTTTCTTTCCTAAAACATTTTTCATTAGCTAACACAACATCATATATTGACAGATTTTTTTTCTCACAAATTTCCAATAATTCTTTGAAATTTGTAAATTTATATTTTAATTCTTTTTCTTTTATTTGTTTATTATGTATTATATCTTCTTGTGTTATAACAAAACCACCACCTATAGAATAATATGTTTGTGAATATATAATTTTCCCATGTTTATCAAAGGCAGTAATAGACATACCATTACTATGATATTCTAATTCTTGATCTTTATGAACTTTAAAATTTTCAGTTCTATCATACGGAATAATATTTTTTCTTCCCAATAATAAATTTTTATCGTTTTTTATTCTTTGTATTTCATTGTTTATTTCATTAGGTTCTAAAGTATTTGGTGTCCAACCTTCAAGACCTAATTCAATAGCCAAAAAAGTTCCATGACCTTTTCCAGTCAAAGCTAATGAACCATATAAATCAACTTGAATTGAATTTACTTTTCTAATCAATATTTTTTTAGATAAAGCCTTGATAAACATATTAGCAGCAACCATTGGACCAAATGTATGTGAACTTGAGGGGCCAATACCAACTTTAAAAATATCAAAAATACTTAGATTCATAATAACCGCTAGAAATAACTATCTGCAAATATTATACATTTATACAATTTTACTTTCAAGAAATATATTTAATATAACTTTACCAATTTATCTAAAGTTAATCCTTTATTTAAATAAAGGATTAACCAGACTAAAGATAAATTATTCTCTACTTTGTCCTCTTTCGCAGTTGCAACTAAATTTTTTTATAAATTTTTCTGCAGTTAATTTATCAATTTCATTATTACCTTGAAATTGTATTCCAGCTTCATTTTTTTCTAGATAATCACTTAATCTACCTGCTCTAATCGCATCAAGTAAATCAGGACTTGCTAAAACACCTTTCGGTAAAGTAATTTCAATAGTGAAGTTTCCACTTCCAAATTGAGTTCCTAATCGGCTTCTATCAAATGTAAATAAAACTGTTGTTGTTCCATTATCATTTAACACAATTTTATCTTTACATGGGAATTTAGGTGTACCATGAGGAGATCTAACATCTTTTGGAAGTGATGATAATTGCTTCTCAATAATAGGTCTAGCATCTTTTATTCCTTGTGCCGTTCTCAATTCTTCACTAATATCACCATTAATAAATGCTTGAATGATTTGATTAATGTCCCTAGAAACTCCAGTTATCTGTCCCAATGCATTACTAACAGTGGCGGCTCTCAAAATTTGTGCCCTGTCTTTTTGCTCTTTAGTTTGTTCAACCATTGGATCAAAATCAATTGTCAGTTCTGTTATTGCATTCATAACAGTTGGTAACCATCGCGATAAATTTTCTTTTACTACATTATATGTGTCAGATGTAGCATTAGATAAAATATTTTGTAATTGCTCAATACAAGATTGAGGAATTAACGCATCATCACTTTTTGGTTTTTGCGCTAATGGATTTACCATACTTGACTCTACTATTGGCGATGGTATTATACTTGGTTCTGGTGATCCAGTTTTTTCTTTATCTGATGATTTTATTATTTTATTTCCAGTAATACTAAACTTAAATTTTTTACTACCATCTTGACTAGTTAATTCAACTGTTGGATCAATATAAGCTAAAACAGCTTCTACAGCATGGACACCACAGAATCCAGCACCACTTCCAGTTCCATAAGCACTAGAAAAATTACTTGTACTAAATTCTTGTCTTCCATCTAGTGATGAATCTAATTCATATTCTTTTTCATTTTCAAAGACATATGAAACAAAATGTCCAACTCTATCACCTAATGGACCAGGAATTACCATACTTAAATTTGCGTCAGGGTTCTTTTCTTTTATTTTTGTAAATACTTCTTTTAATGCTTCTTGTATTTTAATGTCTAATATTTTTGCTCCAGTTTTACCTTTAACAGTTTGACTAGCTTCAAGTACATTATACAATTCTGATAAAAATTGAGGATCTAAAAGGATAATATTTCTTCCATTTGATTTAACAATCTTATATTTTAACTTTGCTCTATAATATGTATTTTCTGGTTCTCCTGTTGTTTTACCATTAAACAAAACTAACTTGCTTCCGCTTGTAAGCTGAAAATCATTAATTGTAGTTTCAGTACCTGGAATTTTGTCACAAACAGCTTTATAAAATTTTATAACTTGTGCAGTATTTAAATTATCAGCTCCTGTTTGTCTATATTTACAGAACGCTTGAGCTATATCTTGGTATGTGGTTTTATCTCTAATTTGTTCAATAGTTTGATCTAAGATTAATCCATATTTTTTTTGTTCTTCTTCCTGCTTTCTTTGCTCTATTTTTTTTACTTCTCTTCGTTTTTCTATATCATTTAATAGTTGTTGCACCCATTTTTTTGCTTTATTTTCCCCATCTTTAGATAATATTTGTTTAAAATTTTTTGAAAAATATTTTGGTTCTCCTATAAATTCATCAAGAAAAGCCATTAATTCTTCATAATTTTTTATTTCTCTACTAAATTCCGATTTTGTATCTGGTGCTTTTCCTTCTTTTATTTCTTTTTCTGTTAAATGACTTCCACTATAATCAATTGGTTGTTTTCTAACTTTTATAACAACATTGTTATTAATTATATTTGATACTAATGCGAATGAACAACTTTTGTCTTCGCTGTAACAAAATGTATCATAAGCATTTTCAAAATTTTGACTACCAATCAATCCGCTTATATGTGATTCTCTATCAGTTTTCCCAATAACTTCTCTATAATCTTCATGTTGTGTCAACAAATGTTTTCTAAACTGTGTAGCACTACCTTTTTTTGGTTCAACTAATTTATAGCCAGTCGTCGCATTTCCAGTTATGCCCAATGTTTCTAACTCACTTTGTGGGATGTTCTGTACTATCCATTTTAAAACATCTTGTTCATGTTCCCGAATATCTTTCATAGCAGTGCTCAGACCGCTATTCATATAAATACTTAAGTTGTTATCTTTTAACTCTTCAGAAAATTGAATAAAACATAAAGCATTTATATAATCTACAATATTTGCGCCTTTTTCAATTCTTTTTATGTTTTGCAATGCTCCAGCAAATATAGCGTTTGATACTCCCGATAAAATTACTGATTTTTCTTTCATTTCTGGTTGAGATAAAGCCAAAAATGTCGCATAGTTAGAAAATAATAATTTATGAATTTCTTTTTTAGCTTCTCCTTCATTTTTACTTTGGAAATTTGGTCCAACTTGATATACATGAGTAAAACTGTTTCCTTCTTCTTTTACTACAAGAAGATCGCAACCAATTGATCCATCTTCACTTCTTAAACTAAATACTCTTTCCTGTTCTTTAAAATGATGTGATTTATATAGTTTGTTACAACCTCTATTTAGTCCTGAACCATTAAGTTGCCAAGAACTATTACCAGCGTTGATAACTACTAAGTCAAATTCTCTGTCAATTCTTGCTACATCAAAGAATGTTTCACCTTTGTATTCATGAAAACCGTATATATTTGCTTTTGTTTCAAAAGAACTCTGGAAATAATTTTCAAACTTTGTTTTAAGAGTTGATGGTTCAGGAGTTGATGGTTTTTTTTCACCAGGTGTAAGAGGAACAGAAGGCGTTTTTTCTTTTAATTTTTGCTCTAACAATGCATTTCTCGAAGCTCCCATTATACTTTGAACTAAAGGACACAATCTTGCGAATCTTTCATCACCAGCACTATTACCCGCATCGCCGAAACATCCATTTCCAACTTCATGGAATGGATGAGGAACTAATGATAAAGCTATATCAGCTCCACCAGTATCATTGGCTTTTCCATCGGCACCATAATATCTATTAATTTCAGCAGAATCACAATCAGCTACTATAATATTTTGTCTAGTAATATCAACTTCTAATTTTGTACCTTTTTTCTGTGCTTTATGATCATCTTTGCTTGTTCTTTTTAAATTCTGTGCATTACTTAAATAGAATTTAAAATCTTTATTTTCTTCTTTATTGGCAACTTCTATTAAAGCAGTTTCGAATCTCTCTATGAACCTTTGTGCTAAGTATCCATCTTCACCACCTGGCAATCCTCTTAAAAATGCCTTAGGAACAGTGACTGATATAGCTTTCTTTCCTTGTTTTAATGCTGTGGCAACTTGAAGTTCTAAAATTTCTTGTATTCTGGCTTGATAAAGGTTTAGGATTTTTTTTATTTGCCCTTGTCTTATTGGATCTTCAAAATATACTGTTGCTTTTTCTGATTCATATCCTGTATGTTCTTTACCTTTACCATAGATAGATTCATAATTAGCTATGGAATATTTAAAAAATTTACCGTTTATACTACAATCTGTAATGCCAAATAATTTTTTTAAATCTTTTTCTTCCATTCCAGTTAATCTCATTATTTCTGAAATAAAATGTTGATCTTGTTCAATCATAGGCCAAGCAGGCATTGACATTACAGTTTGGTCCCTTTTTTTCGTTAATGTTTGTAGACCAACGGTGTTTTCTCCTTGATTTAACCATTCATGAAATACTGGAACTGTTCCAATAATACATATTCTATGCTGATGTGCTAGTATTTTTCCTTTTTCTTCTTCACTAGGTTCTTTTCCACTTTTTTTAGTTTCTAATAGTAAATCAAGTGCTTCTAATAAATCTTTATTTTTCTTTTTTAATTCTTCCTTACTTAAAAGTTTTTCTATTGTCATTACTTTATAAGCTGGCGGAGTGTTGTCGTCAATAGCTACACGAAGGTAAATTTGAACGCCTTGTTGATATTGTACTAAATTTTCACGAGAAATTGATAAAGAAGTATCTGTTGGTTCTTCTAGCTGAAAACTAACTACCGCTTTATCTTCTTTTCCAGTTAAATTTGTACTTGGTTGACCAAAAACAACATATCCATTTTCAGCATTTAACCGATCAAGAGGTGAAGTTGAGCTATGTTCATGAGCTCCTTTATCTGCACCAGTTCCATGTGCTAGCCTTGCTAACCTTCTAACTTTTTCATCTTTTGGTCTAAATGTTTGATATTTCTTATTTGCTTCTGCCATTGTATTTATCTAATAATTCTTATCTCTCTTATTGTACTTTTTATTCACTAAAAAGTCAATAATTACTTGACTTGCAAAAATGTTTATTTTAATATTCAAACATTATGATTATTAATAAAGTCTCGTGAAGGTGGTAAGTTAGAGTGGTAAAAGTTGTTGTTCCTGATAAAAACAAGTTAGAATTTGCTATTAGGCTATTTAGAAAAAAAACTCAAAAAGAAGGAATAGTTAGAGAAGCAAGAAGACGAAAGGAATATGAAAAACCTTGCGAAATGAAAAAAAGAAAAGAACAAGAAAGTAGAGCTAGAACAAAAAGAAAGAAGAAAATGTTTTAGTTGATTTCGTGTAATATTTAATAAAAATTCCATCAGTTTTAACTGGTGGATTTTTTATGTCTATAAACAAGTACCACTAAGGGGATGAATAAAAGTACAATGAGACCTTTTGTATAAGGTGGATACCATTTTAATGACATAATCGCCATCAGGGATGACAGTCCGTTTTTTATAATTGTCGCCTCGGGTGTAAAACTTAAACCCTGTCCTACTTAGTAGTAAGTCTATTCTACATGTTATTTATATTTTTTGCAAGTTTTTCTATAAACTTAATTATTTCTTCCATTAATTTAAGTGTTTCATCGTTATCTTTTTTGGTTTCTGCGAGTAATTTTTGAATATTTTCGTCTTGTACTTCTGGTATTTTTTCTTCTTTTATATTGGAAGTTTGGCTTTCTTTTATGAGATTGCTTATGATTAGCTGATTATCTAGCCCTTCATTATTGTTTAATAGTGGTGCAACTGTTTTAAGTAGTTTGAGAATATTGGTTTCAAAGTTGTTGAAAATTTTTTGTTCTTTGTTTGTGTTTATTAGTAGTAAGATAAATAATATTAATCTGTCGCTGATTTTTCCAGTATTCATCATTATTTCGTTAGTCTTTTTGTTTAAAGATTTAGCTATTTCTTTGAATGATTCAACTTCGTCGTCATTGCATTCTATGGTATATTTGATTGAACTGATGGAAATATCTAATTTTGTCATTTTGTTATGTTAGCAATTATTGTATCTATATCTAGTAGAAGTGTATTTAACTCTCGTTTGAGCGACTCTAATTCTTCATTTTTTTCTTTGAATTTTTCTGGACTGTTTTCTTCTAATCCTTTGTTTAAAGCTTTTATTATGTTGTTTTTTTCTGTGATTCTTTTGTTAATATCCTCAGCTAATAAATTTAAATTATTTATTAGTTCATTTTTCTTATTTTTCAAAGCGCTTTTATAAAGTATATTATCCATTAAAAAAAAGTTGATTACTTAAATATTTTCTATATTATAAAATAAGATTATAATGAGAAATTAATAATTTCAAGTTTAAAATATGGCAAAGATTAATCTATTAAATTCTGAAAATATTTTACAGTATCCTAGTGAGGATTTTATTCCTTATGCGTGCTATATTGATAAAAGTATAATTTTGACAAAAAATGCTGATTTACTTGTAACTTTTAAAATTCCGAGTTTTATTTCTAATAAATCTCAGATTGATTTGTTTGAGATAAGAGAGAATTTGAGATTAATTATGTCTAATTTGTTTAAAAAACAAAATGTTTCTATTTATTTTAATACTGTTAGAAAAAAAGCTGATATTATCCCTTTTGGTGAAAATAAAAATTATTTTACTAAAAATGTTTCTGAAATGTGGAATAAACAAAATGATTGGTATAATCAATTTGTTAATGAGCTTTATATAACTGTTCTAGTTTCTACTGATATTAATGATAATGTTTTTAATCCTTTGTTCTTTTTAAGATCTTTGACACAAACTGGTGTTGACTCTCTTTATTCTAAAAAAATTACTCAATGTGCAGGAGCTTTGAAAAAATTGGCTTCTCAAGTGATGGAAAAGATGGCGGAATATGATATAAGATTATTAACTATGAGGGAAAATGAAGACGGTATAATTTATTCTGATCATATGAGATTTTTTTCGCTATTGGTTAATTTAGAGAAATTATATTTTCCTGTAACTTACGATAATATTGCTGATATCCTTAGACAGAAAAAGATGGTTTATGGAACTGATATGGTTGAAGTTGATAAAGGTGGTAATAAGAAATTTGCTTCTGTTTTTACAGTAAAAACATTTCAAGACTTAACTTTAAATCAATTAGATAAATTACTTCAATTACCAATGGAAATGGTTATTACAGAAACCGCAAGTTTTGTTGATAATAAGTTTGTGGTGTCTAATTATAGCGATCAAAAAGATATAGCTGTATTAAGTGAAGATGTTGATTTGACTTATATGTCAGGCTTAGATGAGTTAATTTCAAACAATACAGGTAAAAATACTGACTATTATGTTGGTCAAGCTACAATAATGGTTATTAATAAGCTTAAAAGCGAGTTGATTGATGATGTTAAAAAATTATATAAGGCTTTAGATAATATAGGGCTGGTGGCTGTTAAGGAAAATGTTTATTTGCCAACTATTTTTTGGTCTCAGTTGCCTGGTAATTTTAGATATTTAAAAAGATTGCATATAATACCATCAACAAAAGTTGGAAATTACGCTTCTTTGTTTAATTTTCCTACAGGTAAATTAAGATATAATCATTGGGGCAATGCTATTGCAATTATACCAAGTGCTTTGAATACGCCGTATTTTTTTAATTTTCATAATCAAAATATTGGAAATACTCTTATTGTTGGATTGGAAGGATCTGGTAAGACGACTATAATGAATTTTTTGCTGTCTCAAACATCAAAAATTAACCCACGAATTTTTTATATTGATACTATGAGAAGTAGTGAAGTATTTATAAATGCTCTGGGTGGAAAATATTATAGAGTTAGTCCAAATTTGAAAGAGGGAGATAATT
>JAQTXT010000030.1 GCA_028688645.1 Rickettsiales bacterium | reverse complement strand
GTATCCGCAGCAGCTACACTATATGCTCAAAACACTTATGCATATTTGAGTGCATGTGATGCTGGAAGTACAATTAGTGGAACAATAATATATAAATGTACTGCATCAAATACATGGGCACCAGTATATGCTGGTGTATGTATGTAGTCCAAATAGTTGTATAGTAGTTCATTACCGTCGACATTAACTCCAGCAATTCACTTTACAAATATGTTAAATAATACAAGTATTATTATTTAATGCTTTATTGATTATATAATATAGATAATTAGCATTATAAATTTTATAAAATTATTTGTTTAATTCAAAATTTTCACTAGGTTACGGAAACGAAACTAGAATTTTTAAATGTGATGCGAATGAGTCTAGAAGTGGTGAATGAGTTTTAATTCAATCTCGTAAGTATTGTCGGTTTTGTTAAAACATATATGCTGAATATATTTCTTAAGAAGTAGAATTATAGAACGCTACTATGAACACATTGAAACAATTTAAAAGTAGTGCGGAACTGTATATTTAATAAGTTTTTATATAAAAGTGGAAACTTATTTTTTTATTTTATTAGTGTAAATAGTAAAACTTGGATTTTCAGTAAATGTTAAGACATTTTGATTGTCTGTAATTTCAAGTTGTCCCGCAGATGCTTCTCCAAAATCACCATAAGTTTTTACATTTGTGTAAGTATAATTTTGATTATTTTCTATTCCTTGTTCAGCTTCAACAAATTGAAATCCTTTATCATTAAACTGTAATCTTGGTTCTAAAATTATGTTTTGATATTCTACAATATTATTTGAACTTTTTATTACATCTTTATTTTTATTATAAAAATCTAATACAAATTTTGTTATACATGCAAATATCAGTACTATTAAAATATAGTGGAAATAATTATATATTTTTAATGTTAATATTTTTTTCATATATTATTTTCTTATCCAATCAGGGTCTGTAGAACCTTGATTTATTGGTGTTGGAATTCTGTATTCAATACCAGTTAAAATATCTATTGTATAAATACTTGGAATACTTAATTTTCCAAAAGGACCTTGTTGTTTTGAATAAATTAAATATCTACCATTTGGTGACCATTTGATTCCTTCAACCAAATATGCACTCTTAATGTCTCTTTCACTTCCACCTTTTGGTGTCATTAGACCTATTGAAAATTCACCTTTTTCTAATTTTACGAATGATATTAGCTTACCATCTGGAGACCAGCTTGGTTTATCGTACACGCCTCTCCCTTTAGTTATTAATTCAGTATTATCGCCGTTTTTGTCCATAATATAAAGTTTTCGAACGCCAGTTTTATCAGAAACAAATACTATTTTTTCACCGTCAGGTGACCAACTTGGAGATGTTGAAATAGATTTATCAAATGTTAATTGTTCAATATTGCCCTTGTCAAAATTAACCTTGTATATATTAGAATATCCATCACTTGTTCCAGAGAATACAATTTCATTTAATCCCGTTGGGTTAAAGTTGGGAGCAAAACTCATTTCAGTAATATTGCCAATTAATGTTAATTTTTTGGTTAATAGATCTAATTTAAAAATATGAGGTTTTTTATCTCTATATTCCAAGTAAATAATTTCGTTTTTGTTGGATCTTGAAAATATTGGTGTTAATACAAGATTCATACCATTTGTTATATATTCTAAATTATCGCCATTGAAATCCATCATAGCAATCTTTTTTTGTCTATCTCGAGCTTTTCCACTTTCTGATACAAAAAGTATTTTACTATCAAAATGTCCAGATACCTCTCCTGTTAAAAATTCAAAAGTCATATCCGAAATAACATCTGAAATTCTTTTCCAATTTGTCTCATCTATAATGTATGATTTAGAAAAAAGCTCTCTTTGATCTAAAATATCCCACAATTTTATATTTAATTTGATTTGCTTATCTTTGGTTTCTAAAAATCCACTGAGAACTGCATCAATTGGAGTTTTAATATATTTTGATATAACTAAAGTGTTTAAATCGGAACTTGAAAGTCTCACAACCTCATCAAAATTTTTAAATATACCATCTTTTGAATTTTTTATGTAGAATAAACTTGTGGTATTTAAGTTATTTTTAATTTTTACTAACATTTTATCAATTATATCGGTATTTAAAACATTTGTTTGATTAAATTTTTCAAATACAATGTTAATTTTTTTTGCATCAATACTATCGACATCTATAGTTAGTTCATTAGCTCCAAATGCTGTGCCAATAGACAATAAAAAAATAACGACAAAATATATTTTTTTCATATTTATTTACTCCAAATTATTACTATCAAATATAAATATCATATGCTTCCATGTTTTATATTTACCAGAAGGCAAACCTCTTAATGGACTGCAAAAAACTAGTGCTGATTTTGCATTATCAAGAGCTATTGTAAATCCCTCATTATCAAAGTTGTCGACAATTTTATTAATTTTAATATTGTGCATATCAATAATACCATCTTGTGCTACCTCGACAGTTAAGCCAACTATAGCTTTACTATCTTTTTTGTTTCTGAGAATTGCCATTTTATAGCATCCTTTTATTTGTCTTTGAATATTTATCTTCTCTCTTAAAGATAATATATATTTACTATCAATTTTATTTTCATCAATTTCTTTTAATTTTTCATAGTCTTCTTGATTAAAAATTTCACTAGTATTTACATCTTTGTATTTTTCATCAACTTCATTATTAGACATGTTAATTTGTGAGATTAGCCCATCTATATCTTCAATATTTTCTTTGTTTTGTTCTTCATTTGTTTGAGGAGTTTGTTGCTGATTATTTGCTACAGCAACAGAGGTTTTATCTTCAACTACAATTGGTTTATTTTCTTCTTTTTTCTTAACGATTAATGGTTTTTGTGAAATTTTAATTATATCTTCCATCTTTTGCGTTTGTTTCATTGTAGAAACATCAACTTTTGGAGCAATATTTTTTTCATCCATTTTTTTTCTTAATTCTTCTCTTCTAATTCTATTTTCTATAAGCTTTCTTTTTTCTTCTGTATTTACCTTACTTTCCGCAACATAAACTGGAGTATAGTAATAACTAAATTCATTTTCTTCGATATTGTTTAAATTATTATTAGTTTGTTTTACTATTGGTTTTTTTTCAGATTTTTCATAAATAATTTTAGTATTTTCTTCAACATTTTTTAAATTTTTAAGCTTATTATATAATTCAATTTTTTCCTCAAGACTTAAATTTTTAATTTTATCATTTTCATTATCAGTTTTGATGGCTTCTAAGTCTTCAATAGTATTTTCATTTAAAAAACTAATTGTTAATGGTGTAATATTTGTTGTTAAAATTTTTTGACTAAGCTCTATTGTAGACAGAGCTAACAATGTGATAAATAGTATATGAAAAAATAAAGAATATAATAAATTTCTTAACATAATTACATTTTTCTTAAATCCGTTACCAGAGTAACATCAAAAAATCCCGCATTATAAATTGCACTAACAACAGTTATAACTCTATCATAACTTATATCTTTGTCTGCTTTTACAAAAATTTTAATATTTTTTTCACCAAGTGTTAATTCAGATAATTTATTTGCCAAAGTATTCAATTTTATTGAATCTTTTTCTAACAGGATACTACCATCTTTTTTTATACTAACAACGAGAGGTTCCCTTTTTACTATTATTACTTCAGCTTTTCCTTTCGGTAATTCGATATTAACTCCACCTAACATTATTGGTGAAGCAACTAAGAAAACAATTAACAAACAAAATAAAACATCAACAAATGGTGCAAAATTAACATAATTGCTTGTATTCGCCCTTCTAAGCCTTCTTTTTAAAAATAAATTACTGGATTTCATAAATAAAACCTTTATTGATCCAACTCTTTAGATAAAATATTTAAAACTTCGGCACTAAAACTATTCATTTGATCTTCAAAAGCATTAATTTTTGTGTTATAAATATTGTAAAAAATAGTTGCTGGAATTGCGGAAATTAATCCTAAAATTGTTGTAATTAAAGCATTAGCAACACCAGGTGCAATTACTATAAGACTACTATCTTGCATTGCAGATATTGGTAAGAAACTATGCATAAGGCCCCAAACAGTTCCAAATCACCCAAAAAATGTTGAAGTTGTAGCTGCTACTAATAAAAATGTCATTCCATACCTTAGCTTTGACATAGATTTAGAAAGTGCAATATCCATTGCCACTGCCAATCTATCTTTTAATGAATTTTTTTTTGCTACATCTCCACTTTTTACTATATTCAAAACATTTGAACTTTCCCATTCTTGCATAGCTGATGAAAATATAACAGCAGAAGGATAAGTTGCGCTATTTTTAACTTGTTTGTAAATATCTTCCAACATTTTTCCTGACCAAAATAGTCTATTAAATTTTTCTGTTTTAATTCTTAAACTATTGAATTTAAATATTTTATCAAAGACTATAGCCCAACTCCATACAGAATAGAATGTTAAAACCAAGTATATAGTCATTAATACTATATCAGAATTCCTTATCATATCAAAAACTTGAATATTTATTTCTCCGGCCATTTTAAATTTAATTGAACATTATGCTTTTTATTATCCATTTTATTTATATATTTGCAAGAAAAAAATGTATTATAATAAAATAGAAATATTATTTTTTTATAAAAGAGGTACTATATATTTTTCGTTTTTAAAATTTTCAATTAAAACTACTCAAAATTCTCGCCTAAATAAACCCTTCTCACTTCTTCATGTTTCATAATTTCTTCGGGTGTTCCTGACATTAAGATTGTCCCGTCATAAACAATATAAGCTCTATCTACAATTTTTAGTGTTTCTCTAACATTATGATCTGTTATTAAAACTCCTATACCCCTATCTTTTAAATGTTTTACCATAGACATTATATCATTAACAGCTATTGGGTCTACACCAGCGAATGGTTCATCTAATAGTACAAATAATGGATTAGAGGCTAGTGTTCTAGCAATTTCAACTCTTCTTCTCTCTCCACCTGACAAAGCTAGAGCAGGGCTTTTTCTTATGTGCTCTATTGAAAATTCTTCTAATAGTGATTTTAATATTCTAACTCTTTGTTTTTTATCTTTTTCAATTATTTCTAAAATCGCTAAAATATTTTCTTCAACTGTCATTCCACGAAATATTGAGTTTTCTTGTGGCAAATAACCTATACCCATTTTTGCTCTCATATACATTGGAAATGAAGTTATATCTTCTCCACCGAGTTTTACATTGCCATTATCTGCTTTAATCAACCCAACAATAGTGTAAAATAATGTCGTTTTTCCTGCGCCGTTTGGACCAAGTAGACCGACAACTTCGCCTTTGTTTAATAACAGACTTACATCTTTCAAAACCGTTTTTGTTCCGTAATTTTTTTTTAAATTTAAAACTTCTAATTTTGTTGGACAAAAACTATTACTAACCATGTTATGAATTTAATAAATATGACTTAATATAATAACAACTTTAGATAAAAATCAACCTTTGTAATAACAAAAATGAAACTAATAGGAAAATTTTGCATATTCCAAAACTTCGCCAGCCAAATATAATGAACCAGCTATAACAACTCGTAGGTTATTATTGTTTTGAAAATTATTGCCAATATAGTTCAGTGCTTCAATAAAATCATCTTTCGCTATAACATTCTTATAATTTTGTTGTAAGAATTCCTCTCTAAATTCCTGAGAATTTTTTGAAGTTTCATCGTGTAATATTTTTACAGTTATAGTCATATCAAAAACATTATTTAGGTTTTTAATATAATTGTAGCTGTCTTTTCTTTGCAACATTCCAATTATAAGAATATTGAATTTATTATCTTTTTTACTATTTATCCATTTAGTAAGTTGTTTTGCTGCATCTTCATTATGTGCTCCATCTAAAATAACCTCAGTATTTTTTGGTAAAAGTTTAAGAATTTGCTCATTATCACTTAAATTTTGTAATCTTGCTGGCCATACCGTATTTTTTAAGCCTTTTACAATTGATTCATCAGAAACTTTTATTTTATTTTGACTTAAAAGCGCAGCTATAGCGCCGCCAGCATTATAAATTTGATATCCTCCTTCAAGTGATGGCGTAGGTAATTCTAATTCTTTACCAAACCCTTCAAACAAAAAAGTATTTTTTAACTTTTTAACAGTCCATTCTTTTCCACAACCAAATATTCTATTATGTTTTTTTTCACCAATGCCACGAATAACATCATAAGCTTCTTTTTCCTGCTTATCTATAATTAAAATTCCATTTTCCTTTACAATACCCGCTTTTTCTCTTGCTATTAAAGATGTCGTATCTCCCAATATTTTCATATGATCCAAAGATATTGAGGTTATTATACTGACTAACGAATTTGGTATAATATTTGTTGCATCTAGTCTGCCGCCAAGTCCAACCTCAACTACTGAAGCAATTGCGGGGTTTCTAGAAAAAGCTAAAATAGCCATTATAGTTATACCTTCAAAATAGCTGACAACTAAATTATTTTTTTCTGCAAAAGTTCTACACTCATTAGCTAACTCAGTTAAATAATCATCTGTTATAATTTTTCCAGAAACCTCAATTCTTTCATTAAATTCAACAAGATGTGGTGAAATATATCTATGAACTAAATAACCTTCAGCTTCTAAAATGTATTTTAAAAAAGCTGTTGTTGAGCCTTTACCATTTGTTCCTGCTATATGAAAAACATGGGGCAAATTTTTTTCAGGATTTCCCAGTGCATTCAAAAAGCTTTTTATTCTTTCGAGTCCAAGTTTTGGATTTCCATCAGACAAAAAATCAGGCCAAAATATTTTTTTCATAATATCGAATTTTATAATTCTTTGAAATTTATATATTTTAATAAAAAAATCAAATTTTATTTATATAGGGGTCTTACTCCCTACATTTTTATTATTAAATATTTACAATACTGGTTTTACTTATATTTATAGTATAAATTCTTTGTCCGATTCCACCCTGTCAAGGAAGCGTGTGGGGGGGGTGGGTAGTTTATATTTTTCAGTATCTGAAGAGTATTTTTTTATAAAAAATTCTTTACAATAAATCTTTTTTGCTAGGATATCCTTATTTATTAAAACTATTTGCAAAGTATTGAAATGTTTTAAACCCCCCTTGCTTCCTTGACAGGTAAGAAAGAATGGTGTGTTGATATGAGGGGGATTGGATAGGATTAATATTTTTCAATGTGTGAAAAAATGTAAGGGGATAAGATAGGGTGTGTGTATTATAAATTTGCTAATAAATTCAACATAAAACAAGGCACTATGTCTAGTGCCTTTATGGAAAAAATTATTTAGTACTTATGTGTCGTTTCCTTCACATTTTTTAAACCTGTTTATAATAAACAGAAGCAAATACTCTTGCCACTGAGGGACATAAAAAAAGAATTTGGTCTATTTTCTGCATCTTCTATTCTTTCAAGAGAAATTTTGTTTATATCGTAAATTTTATTGAAAATTGCATTACTTAATTCATTTGTAATGACTAAATCTTCAAGTTTTGATACTTTTAATTGGTTTTTCTCTGAAAAAGTTACTAAACCTTTTCTAAACAAACCATGAATTAACTCTTTATTTCCAAGCATATTAACTATGCCATAATTATGATTAATAGCTAAATGTAGAACTCTAAATTCTTCTTCATTTAATAGTATTTCTTCTAACACGCCTGTCTTATCATCTCTAATTGAAAGATAATAAACATCTTCATTTTCGAAATTTGCTGGTTGCTTCATAAATACCATTTCATATTATCCTAATACTAGAATAGGTTTTTGGTATAAAAAATAAATTTAATTATATATTATGAGTGAAAAAATCGTTAACTTGGGCTTAAAGAGATTTTATAATTTTTTCTTGAAAACTAAAATAAAAATCATAGCTTGAAACTGTATTATTAACATGATATAAGTCAAGTGAAAGAAGAAAAATTTTATCAAGTTTTTTATAAAAGCAATATTATACAACCGTTAAAAGGATTTTGTACGGCAGTCGAAGAGGGTTGTTCACTAGCTAGGGCAGGAGAAAAATTATATTTGAGTACTACGGCAATTTTTAAACAAATACATTCATTGGAAGAAAAATTAAATGTAAAATTATTTAGAAAAGCTCCTAATGGGACTAAAGGAACTAGATTGGAACTTACGGAAGAGGGACAAGATTTTTATGAAAAAGTAAAAGAGATTGTTGAAAAAACTGATAGAATATTATCTGAATATATTGATGATAAAAATTGTAAAAATGATAGGACATTAAAACTTGCATTAAATCCATGTATATTTCAAAAACTTATTAATTATATAAATGATTTTAAAAAAAGATATAATGATCTAGATTTGAAAATTTTTTTAAAAGGGACAAATGATGGTATTAATGCAATATTAAATAATGAGTCTAATATTTTTTTTTCGAGTATAGAAGTTGGTGAAAAAGTACCGCCGAAAGTAAAATTTGTTGAATTTACTAAATATAAACCATATTTAGTTTTATACAAGGATCATTCATTGAAAAATAAAAAATCAAACGAAATAACCATGTTGGATTTATTAAAGAATGAATTTATATTTGATGATAAAATTATTAGCATGAATAGTCTTAGAAAATTTATAGACAACAATAATATTAAAACTTCAATAAATATTGATGATTGTAATATAGACACAATAAAAATGTTAATAAAGAATGAAATGTGTATTTTTTTTATTTTTGATGTTTTTTTAAATGAAAACGATAAAAATGATTTTATTTTTAAGGATTTAAAGAATTTTTTTCCTAATGGTAGTTATGGTTGTTTTGTAAACAAAAATTATACTCAGAAGAAAATATTAAAGGAATTTATTGATTTTTTGGAATCCAAAAAAGAAGAAATTTATAAGGATAGAATACATTTAGATAACATTATTTAATGTTTAAAATTTTTACTAAAAATTTTAACGATAGAATATTACAATTACTATATTTACAGTTATTAAAGAAAAAGCATTTGTTTTTTGGAATTAATGTGATATATTCATGTATGTAAATAAATATTGCTAATATGAAAATATTTTTAGCGAAGACTTTTTTGAAGCCGAATGATTTAGATTTTAATTTTTCTAAGATTTTAA
This sequence comes from Rickettsiales bacterium, assembly GCA_028688645.1. Classification (GTDB taxonomy): domain Bacteria; phylum Pseudomonadota; class Alphaproteobacteria; order Rickettsiales; family UBA1997; genus CALXSC01. Next base: position 4,129 of record JAQTXT010000030.1, on the reverse strand, counting down.
GTATTTATGATCAAGCTTTGAAATCTAAGTGCGATTTAGTGATTTTTGGTGAAATGGCTATTACTGGTTTTCCGATTTATGATGAGTTATTGGATGAAAAATTTTTTAAAAAAAGTGATGAGTTTTTGGAAAAATTGGTTGATTATACTAAAGGTAAAAAGACTAGAATTTTGATTGGTTGTCCTTGTTTTATGAAGGGCTATACTCAGAATGAGGTGATAAAAAGGTCTGAATTGTTTAATGCGGTAGTTTTGATTAATGATGGTTATATTGATTCAGTTAGTAGTAAGACTACTGTATTAAAATCTAATATGTTTAATGAATATAAATATTTTGATAGAGAAGTTGTTTTGAAGAGTGTTAATTATGAAAATGATAATTTTGATGTTCTGATTGCTGATGATATTATGGAAAATAAAAATATTTTATATATTAAGGAGAGGGATACTGATTTTGTTATTTGTTTGGATTGTGAGATTAAGGAAAATCTCGATGTTAAAAGGCAACAACTTATTAAAATTGCCAAGTGGACTGGTAAAAATGTGATTTATTTAAATAATTTATCTTATGATGTTAAAAATGAATATTCTTTTTTAGGTGAAAGTTTTGTTGTCAATGGATCTGGTGAAATTGTTTATGAAAATATGTCTATTAATGAGGATTTGCTTAAATTTGAAATGCATATTGTTGATGGAAAATCTGTTGTGAGTAGTGTTGGAGAAATTGGCGATGATAGTGATTTTTTTGATGTGATTGCAGAAAATTATAAGGATAAAGTGATTATTTGCGAAATTACGAATACTGATTTTTTGCCAAAGGCTAAGAATTTAAAATTAATAACATTTGATAAAAAATTAGAGAGTAAAGATGTTGAATTTATAGATTATAATGGTTATGTTCAAAATATAAAATTAAGTGAAATACTGAAAAAAATTATTGTTCAGAACTTAAATGTTAAAAATAAAGTTGACTTTTTTGTAAAGAGATAGTATTTATGTCAACATAAATTGAGAAAGAGTTAAAAATTTAATAGAGGATTAAAATGGCAGTTCCAAAGAAAAAAACGAGTAAATCAAGAAGAGGTTTAAGAAGAGGCGGAAACGGTACTTATAAAGTAGATTTGCCAAATGTTATGATTGATAAAGATACTGGAGAATTTAAGTTGTCTCATCATATTTCTGTAGATGGCTATTATAATGGAAAAAAAGTTTTGAAAGAAAAGCCAGCTAAGAAAAAACAGGAAGAGACTGAGGAAAAGAACTCTTAGTTAATAATAAGGATAATCTTGGAAAATAAGATTGTAATAGCTTTAGATTGTATGGGTGGTGATAATGCACCGTGCTGTGTAATAGAGGGAATAGATTTTTTAGAAAAAGATATTAAGAAAGATTTGTTTTTTTTATTATATGGTGATGAAAGGAAGATAGAGAAGTATTTATCAAAATATCCGCAAGTAAGAGCAATTTCAAAGGTTTGTCATACTGATATTTATATAACAAGTGAAGATAAACCATCTTTAGCTTTAAGAAAAAGAGATTCAAGTATTAGATTAGCTATTGATGCAGTTAAGAGTGGTGAGGCTCAAGCTGCAATTTCGGCTGGTAATACTGGAGCTTTGATGGGTATTTCTAAGATGGTATTAAAAACCATACCTGGAATTGATAGACCTGCTTTAATAACACTTATACCAAATTTTTTAGGTAGGTCAACTGCATTGCTTGATATGGGTGCTAATATTGATTGTGATTCAACAAATTTATTTCAGTTTGCGATTATGGGTTCAGCTTTTTATAAAGCGGTTAGAAACTGCAATAATCCAAAAATTGCGATTTTGAATGTCGGATCTGAAGAAATGAAGGGTAATGATGCTGTAAAAAATGCTTCGCAATTACTTAAGGAAAGTTGTTTGAAAGAGAATTTCTTGGGATATGTTGAAGGCGATGATATAATGAAAGGAATGGCTGATGTTGTTGTAACTGATGGTTTTACTGGAAATGTTGCTTTAAAAGCAATAGAAGGGGCTAGCAAGTTTTTTTCTAGTGTTATGAAAGAAGGCTTTACGAGTAGTTTATTATCAAAAATTGGATATTTACTAGCAAGTGGTGGTATTAATAAGGCAAAAAAGAAAATCGATCATAAACAGCATAATGGTGCAATGTTGGTTGGTTTAAATGGTATTGTTGTAAAAAGTCATGGTAATGCTGATAAAATTTCTTTTGCTAGTGCGATAAGAAATACTCTAAATTTGATTAAAAATAGAATTAATGATGAAATTATATCTTCAATTCAGTCAAGTGATTTTGATAAGGAAGAAAACGAAATAGAGGATTAGAATGACTAATGCGAAGATTATAGGGACGGGTTCATATCTACCTGATAAAGTGCTCACTAATGTAGATTTAGAAAAACTTGTAGATACAACAAATGAATGGATTATTGAAAGAACAGGTATAGAAGAAAGACATATAGCTGCTGATGATCAGTTAACTTCTGATTTAGCATTGCAGGCTTCATTGCAAGCTATTAAATCAAGCGGAATTGATAAAAATAATATAGATTTGATTATTGTTGCAACTACCACACCTGATAGAACTTTTCCATCTACTGCAACTATTTTGCAAGGAAAATTAGGAATCCCAGAAACATGTTTTTCGTTTGATATTCAAGCCGTTTGTGGTGGTTTTGTTTATGCTTTAACAGTAGCTAATAGTTTTATTAAATCAGGACAAGTTAAAACTGCTTTGATTGTTGGCGCTGAAACGATATCAAGATTAGTTGATTGGACAGATAGAAATACTTGCGTTTTGTTTGGTGATGGTGCAGGAGCTGTAGTTGTTCAAGCAATTGAAAAAAATGATAAAGGAATTTTGGGTTGTGATTTACATTCTGATGGACAGTATGGTAATATTTTAAATACAACTGGTGGTGTTTCATTAAATCAACAAGCTGGTTTTATTTATATGGAAGGAAAAGAAGTATTCAAACTTGCTACCAATAAAATGGCTGATTCAGCAAATAAAAGTTTTATTAAATATGGTTTAAATATATCAAATTTAGATTTTTTAATTCCGCATCAAGCCAATAAAAGAATTATTGATGCAATAGCAAGAAAACTAAATTTAAAAGATGAACAGGTAATATTAACTGTTCAAAAACAAGCAAATACTTCTGCTGCATCTGTTCCTTTAGCTTTGGATTACGCTGTAAAAAATAATAAAATAAAAGAAGGAAATTTAATTTTGCTAGAAGCGCTTGGGGGTGGTTTAGTTTGGGGTTCAATAATAATTAAATGGTAATGTGTAATATAAATATTGATTTATTGATAAAAGATAGACATTGGAAAAGAGAAGAAGATGTCAATTTAAATTTAATGGAGGATATTTTTAAGATAGTTTTTGACTACTTAAAAATTCCCATATGTAGAAAAAATATAGAAATTTCAATAACACTTACGGACGATGAGAGTATCAGAGTTCTCAACAAAGATTATAGACAAAAAGATAAAGCAACGAATGTTTTAACTTTTTCTTTATATGAAAAAAAAGCGAATATTTTAGAAGATATGGAAAAATTACCTCTTATGTCTCTGGGCGATGTTGTTTTTTCTTATGATACTATACAAAAAGAAGCAGAAGAACAGAATAAAAATTTTAAAAATCATTTCGTTCATATGTTGATTCATAGTTATTTACATCTTTTTTCTTATGATCACATAAAAAGTAAAGATAGAAAGGAAATGGAAAAACTTGAAATTGAAATTTTAGGAAAGTTAGGTATTAATAATCCTTATATAATTGATTGAAGATTGTGATTATAGTTATTAAATACCCCTTTGTCGCTCTGTGACATTTCCCCTCAAGGAGTGGAAAGATTACGAGTAATGGTTAAGAAAAGATAGTTCAACAAGCCAGAATATCTTGTTCATCCTTGAGGGGAAATGTCGCAGAGCGACAAAGGGGAGTTACTAATTAATTACTAATTTTTCTTCACCACACTTTCCAACACATTCTCAACTCTTTCAATCATACATTCTTTAGTTCTTTTTCCTTCATGTGTTCTTTCTATATATCTCAATAGTCTTCTTAAAGTTCTAATATCTAGTTTCATATTAAAATTATTATTTGCTACA
>JAQTXT010000029.1 GCA_028688645.1 Rickettsiales bacterium | reverse complement strand
TTAAATGATTGATTAAAGATAATAAATTTGCTGGTGCTAATATTTTTACACTATCTCCAATCCATAATGCTTCAGATCCATTTTCTTCAGGACAAATAATTCCAAGCCCTTTTTCTAAAGCTCCCATGGTTGCAGGTAAAACCCCATTAACATAATTTATAGAACCATCTAAAGATAATTCACCCATTACAATGCAATCATCAACAGCATCATTCGGTATAATACCCATTTCCATTAAAATGCCTAAAGCGATTGGCAAATCAAGAAAACTGCCCTCTTTTTCAATATCAGCAGGGGTTAAGTTTACGGTAATTCTCTTGGCAGGAAAAGACAAATTCATTGAAATAATAGCACTTCTAACTCTTTCTTTTGCTTCATTTATTGCCTTGTCGGGAAGTCCAACTATATTAAAACTAACAAATCCACTGGAAATTTTGACTTCAACATTGACATCTATTGTTTTAACACCAGAAAACACAAATGTTTTAATTTTTGAAACCATAATCTAAACTTCCAATCGCAAATTAATAATATTTTTATTTATGAATTTTACTTTTTAAATCTTTTATAAAGTTTTCATATCCATTTTTAGAAATTGATGAACCAACATCACTTCTTTGATTACCAATAAAACTAATACCTTCTGGAATTATATCTGTAATAAGTAATTTTCCATCTTTATCAATTAATCTAAAATCAACATTTATATCTCTATCCGTTTTATCTTTAGTCTTAGTTGACACCATATAGATACCCTTTCTTGTATTTTCAATCTTTTTGATATTGATATCCTTATTATAATCTTTTAATTTTGGCATATAATTTTCCAATAAATAATCTCTATACAATTCCAAAAATTCTTTTTGTTGAGTTTGATTTATTTGCTTCCAATAAGCACCTAAAACGAATTTAGCAACCCAATTAGAATCCACAATTTTGTCCGCAAAATCTCTATAATTATCTTTTCGTTTTTTTTCAGTTAAAGATTTATTATTTAATATACTTTGCGATGTTGTTGACATATCACTAATAAATTTTTCAACATCCTTATTGCAAACCTCGGTAGCATTAACAACATTGAAAGCAAATAATAAAAATAAAACTATAATTAATTTTTTCATTTTTCTCCTTTAACCTTTTTAATTTTATAAACTTGTGATTGTCCAAAAGCATCTCTCATCATAACATAAGGATCAAAAGATGATTTTATTAAATCATAAAAATTCTCCATCACATAAGTTGAATTGTCAAGCACAAAAAGAGTTCCTTCTGCCCAATATACCCAATCTTCAAATACTTCTTTTTCGCCACCAATTTTAAATACATTAAACCCAATAGGATTAATCATAAATTCCCCACCGCCAGCAACTGTTCCTCTTATATCATTACCTCCCAAAAATGGCAAAACTATATAAGGACCAGCAGGAACTTTATATTTAGCTAAAGTAATGCTAAAATTTGTATTGTCTGGTCTTACATCCTGAATTCCTGCAACATCAAATATTCCAAGGACACCAAATGTTGTGTTCATAATAAAACTATATAAAGACCTTGCTGAATTTTTAAAATCTAATTGTAAAACATAATTAGCAAAAGTCATTGGCATTCCCCAATTTGAAACTACATTATGAACTGATTTTCTAACATCAGAAGTTGTTACTTTTACATAAAAATCGTAATAAAATGGATGAACAACATAATCTAAAAAAAACATATTAAAAGCAAATGTTTTTCTATTCACTTTTTCCCAAGGATCCCAAACATCAGAGCCACTCTTACCATTACTTGGTTCATAATCTAAATCATAAAAATCATCATTAAGAACTTCTTTTTGTTGTGCTGCTTCAGATGTTTTTATAAATACACTATTATTTGCAAAAAACAAACAAAAAAATAAAAGACTTAAATTAAATAAATACCTATTTTGCTGTCTCTTCTTCATTGTTTTTATTAAACTTTGCTTTATATTCTTCTATTATCAATGGCACCCTTTCATTTTTTAAATCTTCTAAAAGGATTTGCGCTTCAATATAATTTTGATCTTTTTTTAATATATCATTTAAAAGCAATATTGCATCACCTTTCATACCTTGTAAAATTAAGCAAATAGCATATTGATATTGTGCTTCTAACTTATTAGGCCAAAACCTTTTTATTATTTTGAATCTCAGTGTAGCATCCCAAAGATTTCCGTGTTCTAAATGATACATTCCAGTTTGATAATTTGTTTGATATAAATTCTTGAATTTTTCTTTACTATCGTTAACGAAATTTTGAAAATCTCCAAAGAACAAAATAGTTTTAGATTTTACATTTTTTAAAAACCCTTTTGCATTCTCTAACATTTCTATTTACTTTTATAAATATAAGTTCAAAATAAAACATAAGTTTGTATTTATCAAGTAAATTTTTATTAAATGAATGTTTTAACTATCGGTTTAAATGATTTATCAAAAAAAATCACTGAATATTTAAGAACAGTAGAATTAAATGTTCTTGGATTTGATTTCGATGTTGATAAAATTGAATCCTTTTATCATGATAACTTAATTAAAAATGATTCAAAAATTATACTACAGGATTTATTAAAACAGGCAGATATTATTATTTTAAATACAGATATTTCAAGGTATGTCGATATATTTAGATTATCTCCATTTATTAAAAATGATTGTTTAATTATAAATACTAATAGTTATAAAAATATAGACGATAAAATAAAAGAAAATTTAAAAAATAAATTCGTGGATTTTTTACCATGTAATTTTGCATTTTTCCCAAAAAATGTAATAATGAATTTTGATAAAAATTCAAAAATGGCGCTTATGCACTCATTATCATTATTTTTTAAAAATATTAATATAAAAACATCCGACTTAACCCCAAAAGAAAACAATTTGGTAATTAGCAAAATTTATCATATTCCATTTCTTTTAGATAGTGTTTTATTTAAAATAAATGGTGCTAATTTTATATCTAATGATTATATTTTTGAATGTACATATGAAGATATTATTTTAAATAAAGAAAATATTTTATGTGATCTAGAAAATTTATCATCAAACTTTCCAAATATTAGAAATAAAAACGAAACTTTAAGTTTACTCGATGAAAATATTTTATTAACATCAAATAAAAATTCAGAAACTGATATAACAAGAACTATTTTTGGAAAAATTTTAATTGAAAAATTAATGATAAAATTATTTCAATATAGAAGCCTAAAAACATATACGGATAACTTAAATTTAGGATATCTAAATTATAAAACGGATTTTTTGAAAAATTATTATTCAAAAAATGAAGAAGATATTGAAATTCTTTTTCTATTACTCAAAGAAAAAATTAACAATTTGATTTGTTTCCTTGAGTTTGAAAATTTAACACCTAACAAACTTAAAAAATATTTGCAACTTTAAATTATGTTCAATTTAGACAGTAATACGCTAGCATCTTTAATCTACCAAATTTTATTTTTAGGAATGTTAATCTCTAGTCTATTTATAAGAACCACCACAAACAGAAGCAACAAACTAAAACATTTAGCTATATGGCTATCTGTTATCTTTGTAGGTGTTATTTTTTACAATAACAGAAATATGTTCCACAATTTTATTCCTTATGTTGCAAATACAAGTGAAGAGGGAAAAATTGAAATACAAAAATCGTCAGACAATCACTTTTATATAATGTTAAAAGTTAATAATAAAAATATTTTATTCTTAATAGATACAGGAGCTACAACAACAAGCTTAACATTAAAAGACGCAAAAAGAATTGGTATAGATGTAAATAATTTAAAATATAATCAAATGGTTAATACAGCTAACGGAACAGCATTCGGCGCAAGTGCAAAAATTTCAAATATACAAGTAGGAAATTTTAAAATTGAAGATATGTGGGTTTTAATTAATCAGAATATGTCAGGAAATTCATTACTTGGTATGAATTTTTTGAAGCAATTAAGCGGGTATGAAGTTAGACAAGATAAAATGATTCTATACTTCCAATAATAAGAAACTCATAAATAAATAAGAAAAAACTTATTTAGTTTATGGAAAATACAACAAATTTAAAATTACCTTTACTTGTTTCTAATCAATCACAAAAAGAAGTAACACACAATGAAGCACTAACAATAATTGATAATATACTTCAAAATGGTATTATTGATAAAGATTTAACTACACCACCATCAAGTCCAAATTCTAATGATTTATATATTGTTGGAACTTCAGCAACAAATGATTGGGCTGATGAGGACGGACATTTAGCATATTACGATAATGGTTGGAGATTTCTTGAAGCTAGAGAAGGTGCGACATTTTGGGTAAATGATGAGGATTGCCTCTACACATATAATGGTTCTACTTGGGAGAAGACATTGGAAACAATATCAAATACAGTTGAAGATTTGAATGATTTATCAGATGTTTCACTTACTTCCGCAAGTCAATATGATTTATTGCAACATAATGGAACAAATTTTATAAATACTAAAGAAGTTCAAAATTTATCACTACTTGGCATAAATGCTACAGCTGATAACACAAATAAATTAAGTATAAAAAGTGATGCGATTCTTTTTGATAATGCAACAGATGATAGTCAAGTAAAAGTGAATAAGGCTTCTTCAACCGATACAGCAAGCCATTTATTTCAAACTAATTATAGTGGAAGAGCGGAATTTGGACTTACTGGAAGTGATGATTTTACATTGAAAGTTTCAAGTGATGGTTCTACTTGGAATGAAAGTTTTGTGGTTGATAATGAAACGGGAGATATTGATTTTAAAGGTGATATAACACAAAATGGTTCTGCTATAAGTGGGAATTATGAATTGCTTCAAGAAACAACTATAACAGATGGAGATTCATATATTACATTTACTGGATTAAATGATGGTTATAAACATGAATTTGATTTTTTTGATTTACTATCAAATAGCGGTGCTGTAAGCTTACTTGCGGTATTTATAAATAGTGAAGGTGATATTACTACTTCAAACGCTTATATATATTATAATTCATGCAAAATATCATATAATACAGATCAAAATTTAGTAAGAACTCAGTCATCTACAGTAATGGCAAATTTAAAAATATCTGGTAGTTTATATGACAGTGATATGTTATCATCTACATATCCAACTTATGGTTCAATGTCTTTCTATAACAGATCTATAAGCGGTCAGTTAATCAAAGGAGAGGAATCTCTATTTATTACAGATTTTACAACTGTAATTAAAGGAAACCAAACTTTAAGTAGTTCAATCACAGGAATAAGGTTTTATTTGTCTTCAGGAACATTTAAAGCTGGTAAGTTTAAACATTATAGAATTAAATAAAAAAATAACGGAGTTTTAGTAACTCCGTTTAAAACTATTTTTTCTGAATAATGATTAGAATTTTTTTGCAATAGCTACTTCTTTAAATTTCTTACAAATAAATCTAACCTCTTCCTCATTTAACTGAGCATGATTTGGTAAATATAATCCATAAAAATGAACTATATCAGCCACTGGCAAACTTGTTTTTCCATATTTTTTTATCCAAACAGGGTGTAATCCTATATTTCCACAAATTAATGGTCTATTTTCAATACCATTATCTAGTAAATGTTTATAAACTTCTAATCTGTTTTCAACTAAAACACCATAAGCAAAATGGGATAAGAATGAGGCACCACTTGTTTGAGCCCAGTAATCCTTTAGTTCTTCTCTATATATTTTATAATTTCTTTCCCTTATTTTAGCATATCCATCTATTTTCTTTAATTGACTTAGACCTAAAAAGGCTCCTATATCTGTATTTCTAAAATTAAAACCGGGAAAATAAAATGTATATAAATCACGAATTTCATCTATATCGTAACCTTTTGACCATTCTGATTTATAATTTGGTTCAACATCTCTAGACCAACCGTGAGATCTAATTGACAAACACAAATTGTAAAATTTTTCATCATCTGTAACAACCATACCACCTTCAACAGTTGATATATGGTGTCCGTAATATAAGGAAAATGAACCAGCCAAGCCGAATGAACCTAATTTTTTATTCTTATATTCCGTTGCCATGGACTCACAAGTATCTTCCAAAAGAATAACCCCATATTTTTTGCAAATTTCTAATATTTTATCAAGTTTAATTGGGTGTCCTAATACATGAACCCCTAAAACAACTGAAGGGTTATACTCTTTACACAATTTTTCAAAGTGTTCTACATTTAGTCCTAAATCATCTTTATCACAATCACATAAGTGAACATCATAACCAAATTGTATAAATGGAGTAACACTAGTGCACCAAGAAACAGAAGGAGCTATAGCAACTTTATTTTTTAAATAACCGCCTTCTAAAAGTGCATAAGCCATCAAATGATTTGCAGATGAACCAGAGTTAACATATACCGCATATTTTGAACCTTGCCATTTTGCAAATTTTTCTTCAAATTCCTTAGTTAAAGGACCTTTCGTTAATTTATTGGCCGTTAATAACCATTTACTTAAATCAACAATCTCATCTCTTGAAATAGTATCTTCAGCTAAATGTATTTTTTTCATTTTTTTCTCCTAAAATAATTAAAATTTATGTTTTATTGTCAATAAAGGAATAAAACCAAATAAGTAAAATTTCTTCCTATGGTTTGTTCTTTTTATATTAAATAAAGGTATGCAACCAAATAAAAAATATTTATTTTTACTGATATTTTTGATTTTTTTCTCAATATAATCATTAAATCCAATATAATCAAAGTTTTTTAACTTTTTATTTAAAATAAATCTTCTAAGCTTCATTAAAAATAATTCAGAATAATCATTATACTTTACCATGTATTCAACTCTATCTGGAGTTAGAGTATTATCAAATTGGCTCCATAATTCATGACAAATTTCAGCAAATTCATTTCTTTGAAAAAACATCATATTTCCACTAGATATACCTTCACCATCCCTAAATACTTCTACCACCCGTGGAACATATATACCTTTATAATTAGCTATTCTAATCTTCATTTGGAGTTTCAAGTCTCCTGTAGTTGGATACTTTAGATCGAAACAACCAATTTCTTCAAATATTTCCTTTTTAAAAAATATAGTTTCTGTTCCAAATGATCCTTCTCTCCAAAACTCAAACATATGAGCGTCACCTTTCCAAATAGAAACAAAACTATCATCTTTAACAGAAATTCTTTCTTCATCTCCGAAAGAATAATCAGCTTGTTCTTTTTCAAGATAGTTTACAACAACATCCTCAACAATATCCTTATCTTTGTAATAGTCATCACTTGACATTATTGCTATATATTTTCCAGTAGCTTTTTCTACAGCTTTATTAACAGCATCATGAACATTTTTATCTTTTTCACTATAAAGTTTTATCCAACCTTTTTTCTCATATTCTTTTAATAATTCAACGGTTCCATCAGTAGATGCTCCGTCTTGAATTATATGTTCTATATTTTGATAGGTTTGATTATGAACACTCTCAATCATTTGTTTAACAAATTTTTCTCTTCCACCTTTTATCAAATTAAAAACTGGAGTTATTATTGAAACTTTTGGTAAATTATCTTTTTTCATATTTTTTTACTTATTTTTATTATTGGTATAAAATTAAACAAATAGAATTTTTTATTATTATTTTTCGTTTTTATTTTTAAGAGTGGTATAAAATTAAATAATTTTATTTTCATTTCAATTGGTGTAGAAGAAATATATTGTTCATATTTTAAATTTTTTACATTTGATTTTGATATTTCTTTCTCTATATAATTATTGAATCCAACATAATCAAAATATTTTAATTTTTTTTCTATAATAAATCTTCTCAGCTTCATTAAAAATAATTCAGAATAATCATTATATTTTAGCATACATTCAACTTTTTCTGGAGTAAGGGTATCATCAAATTGAGACCATAATTCATAACAAATTAATACAAATTCATTTTTATGTAAAAACAAAGTTGAAGATCTATTAGACATTCCATCTCCAAATCTGAATACATCTATTGTTCTTGGTGTATAAACACCTTTATAATCACCAAATCTAATTTTCATTTGCCATTTTAAATCTGCAACAATCGGATATTTTATATCAAAACAACCAACCTCTTCAAATACTGTTTTTTTAAAAAATACTGTTTCTGTACAAAAAGAGACTCCTCCTCTCCAAAATTCGAACATTTTTGCATTACCCTTACAAACTTCAATAAAACTATCATCTTTAACGGAAATTCTTTCTTCATCTCCGAAAGAATAATCAGCTTGTTCTTTTTCAAGATAGTTTACAACAACATCTTCAACAATATCCTTATTTTTGTAATAGTCATCACTTGACATTATTGCTATATATTTTCCAGTAGCTTTTTCTACAGCTTTATTAACAGCATCATGAACATTTTTATCTTTTTCACTATAAAGTTTTATCCAACCTTTTTTCTCATATTCTTTTAATAATTCAACGGTTCCATCAGTAGATGCTCCGTCTTGAATTATATGTTCTATATTTTGATAGGTTTGATTATGAACACTCTCAATCATTTGTTTAACAAATTTTTCTCTTCCACCTTTTATCAAATTAAAAACTGGAGTTATTATTGAAACTTTTGGTAAACTGTTTGTCATATATATAACCTACTTTCTATTTTGTAATAATTCAAACCACTTTATGGTAGCATTTAAACCATCATCAATATCTATAAATTTATTTTTCCCAAATTCATTACAATATTTATTATTACTTAATAATAATGATGGTGGAGCATTATGAACTGATGAATCATCTTTCGGTAGATTAACTGGAATATTCAATTTTTTGCCAATAGTATCAGCTATATCAAATATTTTAACATTGTGATCAGAAGAAACATTATAAACTATTTCTTTTCCACCAAATGCAACATTTAACATCATTTCTATTGCATCAGTGATAAAAATATAATTTCTACCAGCTAGTCCTCTATCCATCATATCAATTTTTTTATCATTTAAAGCTTTTTTAATAAAATCGCTATAAACTCTGGAATCACTATATTTTACACCTGGACCATAACATATAGAAATTCTAACCAAACGAATTGGCATACCTTCTTGACCAAAAACATATGAAATCGTTTCAGCTAATCTTTTTGATTCTCCATAAATAGACCTATCGCTTAGTGTATTAACAGTACCTAAATATGTTTCATCTATTGATGTGATTTCAGCAGGAACTTGACCATAAATTTCAGATGAGCTTGTATATAAAACAGAAGCATTATTTTTCTTTGCTAAATCAAGTAATTTTATATATGCTTCAACATTTAATTTAACAGTATCCATTTTATTACTCATAAACATTTTTGGCTGTCCGTAAGTAGCTGTATGAATTAAATAATCAAATTTAACATCTGGAATATTATCTGCTAAATTTGAAGCTATATATTTAGTATTCTTATCTTGAGGAAGCCAAGAAACCGGCTCTGAAAATGAATGACCTATAAAAGTCATATTCAAATTCTTACTCTTATTTAAAAAATATAAATAATTTAAAATATTACTTCCAATAAGACCATTGGCACCAGTAATAAGAAAAGTTTTATTTCTCAACTTCTCCAAATCAAACTTTAAATTTATTGCCTCATATTCTTTTTTTAAAAATTCATATAACAACATATCTTACCCCAAAAAATCAATTCCAAATTTACTTTTTATAAATCTCTGACAACCCACATAATGAGAGAACTCATCAGGAATACCAAACCTCTTAAATTTAATTCCTTTTCCTGATTCTGCAATTAATTCTGCAACTGCACTTCCAAGACCACCAACTATTGTATGTTCTTCAAAAGTATTTATCTCAACACCTTTATTTATCAAGGAATTTACCAAATCTTTATCAATAGGTTTCACAGTATGCATACTTATTAAATATGGTTTTCTGCCTTCTTTTTTTAGCTTTTCCGCATAAGCCTTAGCATCAGGAAGCATATTTCCAGTTGATATTAAAGCTATATCTTTGCCCTCTTCGATAACTGAAGCTTTACCTATTTTTATGGTTTCATTATTATTCATAATACCACCATTATGTCTACCAATACGAATATACAATGGGGTTTTCATATTTAAACTATCTTTTGCAATAAATTCCATTTCTCTATTATCGCCCGGAGCACAAATTGTCATATTTGGAAGAGCTCTCAAAACTGACATATCTTCAGTTCCATGATGTGTAGCACCACAAGCACCGTATTCAAAACCAGAACCTACACCAATTATTTTTACATTCAAATTCATATAAGCGACATCAACTCTAATTTGCTCAAAGCATCTCATTGTAACAAATGGAATTATACTATAAACGAAAGGTTTTTTACCAGCTAAAGCCATACCTGCGGCCATAGACATTGACAACTGCTCGTTTATACCAGTATTGAAAAATCTATCAGGAAATACCTCTCTAAATTTATCTAAAATACCATAACCCATATCAGGCGAAATAATACAAATATCCTTATCTTGTTTAGCTAATTCAAGGATAGTATCAGCAAAAACCATTCTCATATTATTTATCTCCTTTATTTAGTTCTTCCATAGCTTGTTTATATAAATCATCAGTTATTTTCATATAATGTGATTTGAGTGTATTTTCCATAAACGATAAACCTTTTCCCTTAAGTGTTTTTGCAACAACAACTTTTGGATTTTTAGTTTCTTTCTTTAGTACTTTTGTTAACTCTTCAACATTATGCCCATCAACTTCAAATACATCAATATCAAAACTTTCAAATCTTTTTGCAATACTTAATTCGTTAGTAATATTTTTTGTTGGATCTGAACCTTGAAAATTATTATAATCAACTATTAGAGTTATATCTTTTAATTTTCTTGAAGATATATATTCAATAGCTTCCCACATTGAGCCTTCTTGCATTTCACCATCACCAGCTACAACATAAATCTTAGAATTTATACCATTTAATTTATTTGCTGTATCTATACCAACAGCTAAAGGTAAACCATGACCTAACGAACCACTTGAAACATCAATACCATCAGCTGAAGTCATATCTAAGTGAATAGGCAACTGACCATTATCAACCGCATATAAATCTAAAGTTTCTTTTGAAATTATGCCTTTTTCAAATAAAGTTGCATAAAGACAAGCGCAGGCATGTCCTTTACTCAAAATTACTCTATCTCTTGCAGGATTATTAACATTTTCTTTTGTTATATTTGCAACATTAAAATATAAAGTCTCCAATATTTCGACACAACTCAAAGCGGAACCAATATGTGAAGTTTTAGCTTTATAACACATATTAACAATATCCTTCCTTATATCGTTTGATTTTGTCATTAATTATTTCCTTTTAAATAATAATTATAATAAAATTTTATACCTTCTTCTAATTTAATTTTTGGTTCCCAGCCCAATTCTTTTATTTTTGTATTATCTAATAATTTTCTAGGAACTCCATTTGGCTTGCTAGTATCAAATTCAATAGTTCCTTTAAATCCAATTACACTATTAGTAATTTTTATTATGTCTTTTATTTGAATATCACCACCACTACATAAATTTAAACATTCGCCTATATCGACATAATCTTTATTTTCCATCAAATATAAGCAACCATCAGCTATATCATCTGACAATAAAAATTCTCTATATGGAGAGCCATCTCCCCAAAATATAGCTTTATCTTTAAAAGCACCGACTTGACTTAATGCTTCTTCTATTGATTTTTCACTATCAAAATCAATTTTATCATCTATTCCCCAGCCGAGTTTATTTGCTCTTAAATCTTTTTTTATAGCATCAAAATTATTTTCTGATAACAACTTAGCTAAATGCAATCTTCTTATTACCATTGGAAGTAAATGAGCTTTTTGCATATCAAAATGATCACCAATACCATATAAATTTTGAGGCATTACAGTGATATAATTTGTTCCGTATTGCTTATTATAATAAGTACAAAGTTTTAAAGATGCAATCTTTGCGATAGAATATGCTTCATTTGTTTTTTCTAAATCACCAGTCAATAAATACTCTTCTTTTATAGGTTGAGGAGCTAATTTTGGATAAATACAATTAGAACCAAAATTCATCAATTTTTTCACATTATTTTTATATGATGCATGAATTATGTTTGTTCCAATCATCAAATTATCATAAATAAATTTAGCAGGAAAGGTGCTATTACTCATAATACCACCAACTACAGCAGCGCACAAAAAAACATATTCCGGTTTTTCTTTTTCAAAAAATTCATTAACTAATTGTTGATTTGTTAAATCCAATTCTTCATGAGTTCTAAAAACTAAATTATTATAGCCTTTACTATTTAAGGCTCTAACTACAGCTGAACCCATAAGTCCAGTATATCCTGCAATATATATTTTAGAATTTTTTTGCATTTTTTTTCTTTTTAATTGTTAAAATTGGTATAAAAGCAAATAAAAAAACTTTAACTTTATTCGAATTAGACAATATTTTTAATATTGGTATAAATCCAAATAAAAATATATTTTGTTTAGCTGGCTCTTTATTTAAATAATTAATACCTAAATTATCAGCAATATACCTGGCTGTAGCCAAATAATCCTTCATTCTTACATTACATGAATTATAAAAATTAATCATTTTTTCTATATATTCATTAAAACCGACATAATCTAAATTTTTTAATTTTTTATTTAAAACAAATTTTCTAAGTTTCATTAAAAATAATTCAGAATAATCATTATATTTTATCATATATTCAACTCTATCTAGAGTTAAAGTATTATCAAATTGAGACCATAATTCATGACAAATTTCTGCAAACTCAATCTTATGAATAAATACAGTAGAAGTTCTACTTGATTCACCATTACCTTCTCTGAAAACATTAACTATTCTTTTGTTGTAAACGCCTTTATAATCACCAAATCTAATTTTCATTTGAAGTTTTAAATCGGCAGCTACTGGGTATTTTACATCAAAACAACCAACTTTTTCAAATATTTCTTTCTTAAATAAAATAGCTTCAGTTCCAAAAGAAACGCCTCTCCAAAACTCAAACATATAAGCGTCACCTTTCCAAATGGAAACAAAACTATCATCTTTAACGGAAATTCTTTCTTCATCTCCGAAAGAATAATCAGCTTGTTCTTTTTCAAGATAGTTTACAACAACATCTTCAACAATATCCTTATCTTTGTAATAGTCATCACTTGACATTATTGCTATATATTTTCCAGTAGCTTTTTCTACAGCTTTATTGATAGCATCATGAACATTTTTATCTTTTT
>JAQTXT010000157.1 GCA_028688645.1 Rickettsiales bacterium | reverse complement strand
AGAAGAAAATATAAATTTGATAAAAAAATGTATAAAAAAACCAGATGGTGTTACAATTTTAACAGGTCCTACAGGTTGCGGTAAAACAACAACATTGTATACACTTTTAAACATGATAAATAGTATAGAACTAAATATCATGACATTGGAAAATCCAGTCGAATATCGTCTTCCATTGATTAGGCAATCCAATATTAATCCAGAAATTGGTATGACATTTCCAGAAGGTATAAGAACCTTGTTAAGACAAGATCCTGATGTGATTCTGGTAGGTGAAATTAGAGATGAAGAAACAGCTGTTGCCGCTATGCAAGCAGCCATGACTGGACACCAAGTTTATACATCATTACATACAAATGATGCTTTTTCAGCTATACCAAGACTTATGCAGATTGGTGTAAAACCATATTTATTATCTGGCTCATTGACTTGTATCGTTGCTCAAAGACTTACGAGAACAATTTGTTCTTATTGTAAAGAAGAATATGAGATAACACCAGAAGAAAAGGAAATTATGGTAAAGGTTGTTGGTGAAGAAAAAATGAAAAATGTGAAAACTTTATGGAGAGGTAAAGGTTGTGAAAAATGTAGAGGAAAAGGTTACGCATTGAGGACAGCTATTACTGAAGTTTTAGATGTTGATAAAGAAATAGATGATATGATCGTTAGAGAAGCTAGAAAAAAAGAAATTTTAGCATACTTAGCAAAAAAAGATTTTATCACTATGCAAATGGATGGAGTTAGAAAGGTAATAGAAGGAATTACAACACTAGAAGAATTAATTAGATCTGTAGATATGACTGCATTTATGGAAGTATAAATAAGCAATCATTCTATTGCTTTTTAGATTGTTATTTGTAAAATCCACTTTAGTGATATTTTTTATTTACAAAATATGAAAAGAATATATTTCGCATTAGCATTGCTTATTTCAACAAATACAGCATATTCACAAACAGTACAAAGTAATCATTCTTATGGAAATTTAGGTTTTACACAAGCACCAACAGTTTCAATTGGCGGACATGTAAATGTTATGGGTTCTGGAGTCAAACAAGAAAAAGCATATTCTGAGGATATGCTAGAGAATGTTTTATCTGATGTTGATGCAAGTGGTACTGCTTCACCAGGATCGCAATTAGATTTAAAGAATAGAGCAACAGATAATTCAAATGCTGCAATTGATGCCTCATTGACTTTTGATGTAAATGGACTAAATGATTATGGTTTCAAATATGGTGCTTTTATTGAATTAAATGCAAATACAACAAATAACTCTTGGAGCAATGATTTACATTCCAGACAATCATATATTTATGGTGAAGGTTTGATTGGAAAATTTGAAGTTGGAAATACACTAGGCGCAAGTCAAAAAATGAAAGTTGATGCGTCAACATTTGCAAGAGCTGCTGGTGGAATTAATGGAGAATACTTGAATTTTATTAATTTACCATCTATAGCCGCAACAGGATCTACAAGTACAAGTACTCCATCATTCATTTTAATTCCAGAATTACCAACTGCACATGGTGGTTTTGCGGCAGGTTTTAACAACTTATATTATGCTTGCGATGCTGATGGAGATGGAGCAATCACTGGTACTGCTGAATTAGCTTGTTATAATGACAATGCAAATGATAATTATAGATTAAATTTTGAGCAGATGCAAAATGCAACAAAAGTCTCATTTTACACTCCAGAACTTTGGGGTCTTCAAATCGGTGTGAGTTATACACCAGATACAGGAAACAAAGGAACGAGTGGTTATTTAACTTCCAGACTAGATACAGGTGATATTGACGATGTTATTGAATATGGCGCTTCAATTACACAAACAATATATGGAATTGGTGTTTCAGCTTCATTTACTGGTGAACAAGGTAAGTCAGAAAGCAAAAAAGCAGATTCCTCAACACCAGTACAATATATAGCTTTTAGAGAAGATTTAAATGCTTATCAATATGGTATTAATGTAAATTTCTGGGGATTAACAATTGGTGGTTCAATTGGTAATTGGCAAAATTCTTTATATTACAAAGATAAAACAAAAAATCCTAGTAATGAAGAAGGAACTTATAGTACATACGGTGCTGCTTATGAATTTGGACCAGTCAACTTGAGTTTAGGTTGTTTAAATAGTAAATTTCAAAAGAATGAGTATATGGCATATTCTGGCGGTATAGATTTTAAAGTTGCAAAAGGATTTATGCCTTATATAGAATATACAAATTTCAAATTTACACCTTATGATACAACTATAGAAACAAACAAGGGATATGTGATTTTAGCTGGTTTCTTATTTAATTTTTAGTTAAACATGAAAAAAATATATTTAATAATATTATTAGGATTGTTAGCATGTAAAACTAACAATCCTAATATAGTTGCTAATTTTCCTGAAGATCCAGAATTAAAAAGACTTGGAAGAAACGGAAAAATGTTCACTGATGAACAAGGTATTATTGTTTTTCAAGATAAAACAACGGAAAAAACTACTGTAGAAGATAATCAAAGTGAAAAATTTCAAATAACTCTTTGGGCAAAGAGTTTTAAAACCATTTCACAAATGCTTCCAATCTCAATGGCAGATCAAAAAAGTGGCTTAATTCTTACAGATTGGGGAAATATTAACAATGATAATAATTTATACAAAATAAATATTATGATAACAGGAAACAAGATTATTAGTAAGAATATTACTTTAACGGTTTTTAAGAAGTTAAATAATCAAAAAAGCATAGAAGACAAAGAAGTCAAAAAGGCTATACTTAATATGATTCTCAATACAAAATAAGTCATCCGCAAGAGAACTAAGATAATTGGTTTATAGTATAATAAAATTTTATTTATACTAAAGAAATCATTGTTTTTTTAAAAATAATAAATTAAATTTATTCATACGATGAAATTATAATATTTTTATAATTTTGTTTATTAATAATTAAATTTAGGAATGCTATGGGCGAAAAACCAAAGAATGATAAAAATACTAAAAAACCTAAGAAAGATAAAAAAAAGTAGTCAATTTAGGTTTTTTATTTATAATTAATTCTCAAACTTATATGGGAATTGTTTATGGGTTTAGATTTTTAATCTTAACCCATTTTTTTATATATAGTCTTTCACATTTTAGTTGCAACATATAATATTTTTTTTAATATAGACATATATACAAATAATATTATTATAAACTATGGGATTTTATTATTCATTAGAACTGAGACAAAAAGCACTGAAA
>JAQTXT010000156.1 GCA_028688645.1 Rickettsiales bacterium | reverse complement strand
AAGCTTTGGAATTCACTCTTTCAAAGAATACTAAAATTGAACATGCCAGAGTTTTCGGTAGCAACGAATTCGTACCAATCGAAAAGGCAATTTGTGCAAACTCATCAGCCGTCAGAGAATGGGATTCAAACGGAACAGTTTTCGGTTATGCTAATGACAAGACCAGACAAGCAGGAGAATTCGGTCACAACGATTTCTATCCAGTTGTTATTGGTGCCTCATTTGTTAACCAAAAAATCAACGGTTCATTGGCTTTAAAAGCTATGGTTCTTCAAGATGAAATCAGAGGAAGACTTTGTGAAGTTTTCTCATTAAAAACCTACAAAATCGATCACGTCGTCCACGGAGCTATTGCCTCAATCTGTACTTACGGAGCTTTGGTTGGAGCCTCACCCTAACAAATCGAACATGCTATCGGTATGTTGGTTGCTCATTACATCCCATGGAGAGCCATTAGAGCTGGAAAACAACTTAGTGACTCAAAAGGTGCCTCAGCTGCCATTACTACTGAAGCCGCCATCATGTGTATTAAGAGAGCTATGAGAGGATTTGTCGGTCCAAAAGATATCTTCAGAAACCCAGAAGCTATCTTCAGATATTTCGAACCAACTAACGGAAACAGTCCATTCGACATCACTTTATCCAACTAAGGTGATGATTTTGCTGTTATGGGAATGCACTTTAAACTTGGTCTCTACGAACATCAATCTGCTGGTGCTTTGGAAGGACTCCAAAAAATGGTTTTTGAATCAAAATTCGCTGCTGAACACTCAATCAATGATATTGAAAATATTAACATCGTTGCTTATGAACCAGCTTTCGGTATTATTGGTGACCCAGCCAAAAAAACTCCATCAACCAGACAATCAGCTGATCACTCAATGGTTTACATTGTTAGTACCATCTTGAGAAAAGCCTTCGAAACTAGAGATCTTTTATCAAAACTTCAAGGCTTCTCCAACCTTGACGGTGTTTGGAAAATGTTAATGCTTGAGCCAAAAGATTATGGACATCAAGCTCTTTTCAATAAACAAACCAGAGAATTGATGACTAAATGTACTTTCACTCACGGTGGACCATAATACGATTCAAAATATCCAGAAGGTATCCCATCTTCAATTAGCGTTACCTTGAAAGGCGGAAAGAAAATCGAATCAGGTTTCGTTATGTTCCCATCAGGACACAGCAGAAATACTTCTGCAAATTTGAGAGATATCTTGGACCATAAAAACAATCTTTTGGGTAAATTAGCTCTTTCAGAAGCTGAATTATCAGAAAAGCTCGCCCTTCTTAACAACATTGAAGCCGCCTCAAATAAGGATCTTCAAAACATTTACAACTGTAAAATTAACTACAGAAAGCACTCTGTTGATACTGCCGAATTCACCGATTGATCGGAATAACATATTTATTTTTAACTTATTTCAATTTGTTAATAATATTTTTTGTAAACTTTAGTTTTTTCTTTATTTTTGACAAATTATTGAGGATTTTACAAATCAAATCAATGATAAATTATCATATCGTTAAGCATTTAAGGTCCACATACACCTCCATAAACGAGTAATCCTAAGGATGTCATGATGCAAGCACCTCCTACAGAGTTATGACCTTCAAATTTTTATATTTTTCCGTTTTTCAACTTATAAATCCATCTATTGAACCCTCCTCCATTGGCCCCTCCAATTATGTAAACAGATTAATTTTTAGAGTCATAAATTGATTCATGAGCTACCACAGGTTCTTCAAGTTCAATACAGTCTGTCATTTACAACGAATTTAAATCTATTTAAGCTATTGATTTGTAAGGTGACCATGGATAGCGACAACCTCCAACAATCAATAAAAACTTGCCTTATTTATTTGTAAAGAGACTCTTTTCATAAAAGTTACATGCATGTTGCCATATAACACCTTATTTTGTAGCGTTTTTGACTGATTTCTTTTTCCATTCATAGACTTTTTATTATTCTGCTAATCCGAGCTCTAATGTGTACAAAAATGCTTCCATCGTTGAGTTTTCATTAGTACCTCCAAACGCTACTAAATTGTTTGAACTTTTGTCATAAAAAAGACTTGCTGAATGAATAGGAATTTTTTATTTCAATTGAAGGAGACGCATTTTTCCTTTTTCTTTCTAATTTATTGTAAAAATTACATATATCAACTTAGATCAAGTCTGATAAACATTTTTGAGTCATTTATTTTTCGTTAGATTCAAGGCCTCCCCAAATATAAATTTTAGTATCTGATGCACATGCTGAAAAGGAATTTCTTGGAGAAAAGATATGATTTTCAAACTTTAATGGTCTCCACTCAACTTCATATTTTTATTATTAAGGGGTTGTAACCCTGAGCTAAAAAATGTCACATGTATTTTTTGTGATAGTCATTCCACCTACATAATAATAAAATATACCGATTAAAAAATATCTTCCGTTCATATCTACAATTTTAGCATTGGCTCTCTTTTCGATAGGATTTAATGGTTTCACAAGATCTCTTTTCATTGCGTATGTATTATAACAATGCAAATTTAAAATTGAATTTAAATAAAAATGTAAGACTTTTTTTATTTTTGTTATCAAATAAAATCGTATCCATTTATTTAATTTGACAAAATGAAGAAACCGATATTTTAAAGATAGTAAATTTGTAAAGTCATAAATGTATGATATACAAAATGATGAAACGATATGAGATCAATTGTATATGATTCATTGAGTTCCAGATTTTTGGGTCATTTTGAAGAGGAAAAATCCGAGTCCAAGTTTGAGGAGGAGAATAAGAACAAAACAAAAGATTCCAAAATTATGCATTCCACTGAGAGTTTGCCAGACTGGGTTTCCTTAATCGTATTTGGACCAAGCGGGGATTTCGACAATCGCAAAAAGAATATCAAAAATGATGGAGATACCAACGGCAGCAAGTGACTGAATATAGAATAAAAGATACAATTTGTGGAGCAAGTGGACTGTATTTTTGTTGCCATAAGAAATAAACAAAGAAGATGATTAGGAAGTTATAGTCAGATCTGATCAAACAACTAAATAATGAGACATACTAAATAATTAGTTAATTGTATACGATAGTGGCAAGACAGAGTAAGTCGATTTTATGTGCGACGTCTGGTTATTGTTGGCGATACATGTTGGAGCTTTACATTTGGTTTTGATGTTTAAATAGTTTGCTGACTATTTTTAATTAAAATTTATATCAACTCTATCAGATTGCATAATCCTTTTTTTGGGGTTGGGGTTGGGGTTGGGGTTGGGGTTGGGGTTGGGGTTG
>JAQTXT010000028.1 GCA_028688645.1 Rickettsiales bacterium | reverse complement strand
AAAAATTAATGCATATTTATGTTGTTTCTAAGAACGGAGCAAAAATGAGATTTTGTCAAGTAATTGCAAGGAGTATTGCTTTAGTCTTTCCTTGGTTCTTGTCTTTTTTTGTAGTATTAAATCAATATTTAGTTATACACAAGATGGCTAACTCATTAAACGATAGTTCTTTTATTATATTTATGTTAATATTTTTAAGTTGGTATGACTTAGCTATGTTGACTAAAAATAAATTAGTTTTTCATGATTATATGACACTAACAAGAGTTATTGTAGGCACTACAAAAAATTATAATGAAAAACCATCTATTTTTAAAAGATTATTTTTTATAAATTTTGTTGATGCTGTTGGATTTAAAAAATTTAAAAACGGGATTAAAAACCAATTCCAAAAGGCAAAAGAATTGAAAGAAAAATACAAAAAAGAAAGAAAAAACGATCGTTAATTATGTTGTATTAAAAAAATCTTATTTAGATTAATTATATGCCCTTTTAGTTAAAAACTAAAAGGGCATATTGACTTTATTATAATTTTATACTTATTTAATAAGTGTTAAAATGGAATTGTATCATCTATTTTTTCGTCAATAAATTCGCCAGCATCAGCTATCTCTTTATCATCAGAATTAGAATCTACAACTTCACTACTTGAGTTTGAAGAACCACCACTTGAACCTTTTGTATCAAGTAATTGTAAAACTGCATTAAACCCTTGTAAAACTATCTCTGTTGTATATTTTTCAAGTCCGTCGTTTCCAACCCATTTTCTAGTTTGCAAAGAGCCTTCTAAATACAATTTAGTACCCTTTTTAACATACAATTTTACTATATTTGCTAAACCAGAACTATATATAACAATTCTATGCCATTCTGTTTTTTCTTTTCTTTCATGAGTTGTTTTATCTTTCCAAACATCTGTTGTAGCTAAACTAAAAGTGGCTACTTCATTTCCATTACTCATTGTTCTAATTTCAGGATCTTTACCAACATTTCCTACTAAAATTACTTTATTAATTGCCATTATATTTTCATTTATTTTATACAGTTTTTATAACATTTAAAATATAAAAATCAATAGAACTATTATTCAATAATTAATGATAGTGTTAAAAACTTAAATATATTCCACATTTGCATTATTGTATTTAATGGCGCGAATATTTTTATTAATAATTTTTAAATTGTTAATGTCTAAATACTATGTCTATAATCAAACCAAATAACATTTAATACAGATAATATAATTATATTTCTTGTCATTCCGTAGTTGGATTTTCTTAGTGAGTAACGAACTTAGAAAATTCCAATACGGAATCCAAATTAATTTTATATGGATAAAAATATGGACTGCAAATGGGGGATTTCTAAGCTTACTTCGTTTGCTAAGAAACCCTAGCTTTGCAGTGGTACGCATGTATTAATGTTATTTGGTTTGACTATAGTTTAATTAATATTTGTACTATATATATTAATTTTATTTAAAATCTTGTAAATTGAATAATTTTGTTTTATTTTTATATTGATTAATCATTTTTGAAAAAATGTTAGAATTTAAAAAACAAGAAATACCTTTATTTGGCGATGTGAAAATTCAAGGTGATAAGGATATTTCTTGTTTATCTTTAATTTTATCTAGTCTAGCTAATGGAAAAAGTAAAATTTATAATTTGTCTGAATCAGAAGATATTATAAATTTAATAAATATTCTTCATCAATTTGGAATAGAAATAAAAAAGGATATAAAAGATAATTGTTGGACGGTTGATGGTAAAGGTCTTCATTCTCTAAAAGAACCAGATAATATAGTGGATGTAAAAAATTCGCAAGAGATATTATATTTGTTAATTGGTTTACTTTCCTCTTATGATTTTAAAGTATTTTTTAAAGGTACCAATGAATTATCAAATATTAGCATAGAAGATATTATTAGTATCTTTAAAAAAATAAATGTGAAATTTGATGCTAAACAAGAAAAAAAATTGCCATTTTTAATGATTGGTAATGGCAGTAAAAATCAAATAATTCATGAAATTTATGAATATAACTCAATGTTAAAAAATTCTTTATTATTTGCATCTTTGATTAAATCAAAAACTAATACTATAAAAGAAAAAGAAAAATCAAAAGATCATTTAGAAATATTAATGAAATATTTTGGTATAAATTTTGAAGAACATGAACTTGGAAATAAAGGTAATTTAAGTACAAAAATTGGAAAAGAAATTATATTAATTGGAGATCAAGAATTTTCTGGAAAAGAAATAAATATTGCTGGAGATACGACTATATCAGCTTTTATAGCTTCTTTAGCTATTTTAATACCAGATTCTGACATAACTCTAAAAAATATTTTAATGAATCAATATAGAGATTCATTTTATAGGACACTTATTGATATGGGAGCAAATATAAATTTTGTAAATAAAAGAATCTCCTGTGGCGAAAAGGTTTTAGATATTAATATTAAATATAGTGAATTAAAAGATACTGTAATTCCAGCTAATAGAATTTATAAAATGTTGAATGAATATCCTTTTTTGATACTTTTAGCTAGTTTAACTCAATCTAAAATCACGATTCAAGGAACCGATATAATTAAAGAAAAAGATTTGGAAAATTATAATTATATCCTAAGTGTAATAAAAAGTTTAGGAGTCGATTTTATTGATTTTAAAAATAATTTAATCATCGAAGGAAAAGTTAAAAATTTTGATGAGAAAATTATATTAGACAAAAGTAAAATAAATTTTGAAACAGGATTAGCCCTTTTATCATTTGGATGTTTTACAAAAAATGGAATTTCTATAGACGAAAATTTTATAGAGTCTAATTTTTCAACTATAAAAGAAGTATTACAGAAATTAAAAGTCCATGTAACTTTCGGTGATTATCTTATCTAATTAATAATCAATTTGAATAAGAAATAAAGCTTGGGGAGGTGCTGTTGGTCCAGCTTTTGTTCTGTCTTTTGCTTCAATAATTTCTTTTAATTTCTCTATAGTGGTTTTGTTTAAACCGACATCAACCAGTGTTCCAATAATGTTTCTAACCATGTGATGTAAAAAAGATTTTGCTTTTATTTCAAAAATAATTTCATCACCATTTTTAATTAAATTGACTTTTTCTATTGTTTTTATTGGACTTTTTGCTTGACATTCACTATCTCTAAAACTTGTCCAATCTCTTTTTCCAACTAATAAAGGCAAAGCTTCTTTCATTTTTTCGAAATTCAAATTTTTGCCTATTTGCCAAACTTTATTATTAACAGCACTTGGTTGCTGTCTGTTTAAAATAAAATATTTATAATATCTTTTTTTCGCTGAAAACCTAGCATGAAAATTTTCATCAACTATTTCACAATCAATTACTGAAATATCTTGTGTTGTTGATTCTTTATTTGCTGAAGCACAAGTTTTATATTTCAAATAAAAATTAATTGCCGATATAACTTTAGACGATTTGTATTCTTTTACTAAATCAAAATGCGCCACTTGTCCTAAAGCATGGACTCCGGCATCTGTTCTACCACTACCAAACAATTCAATAGTTTCACCAGAAAATAACTGAATAGCTTTCTCTATACTTTCTTGAATGGAAAATTGATCTCTTTGTTTTTGCCACCCGTTATATTTAGTTCCGTCATATTCAATGGTTATTTTATATCTCATTAAATGCCTTTATAAATTTATATAACAACAAACTTAGCTTTAACTTAATTTACCGCAACATTGTTTATATTTCTTACCTGAACCACAAGGACAAGGATCATTTCTCATAACTTTTCCCCATGTTGAAGGATCCTGTGAATTTCTTTGATTTGGATTTACTTTGCTACGAACAGTAGGTTGTTTCATCAAATTTTCATTATCAGATGTCTTTTTTCTCATAGCCTGTAATAATTCAGTTCTATTTTCTTCTATATCTCTACTAGGTACTTTTGCTTTTGCGTTTAAAAAGTTTTGATTATTATTTAAAGCCTCGATGTTTATTACAACATGGAAAATTCTAATTAGATATTCTTCATTCATATTATACATCAATTCTTCAAATAATTGAAATGCTTCCTTTTTATATTCAAGTAAAGGATCTTTTTGTGCATAAGCTCTAAAGTTTATACCTTGTCTTAATTTATCAAGATTATATAAGTGATCTTTCCAATATTTATCAACTGTCATTAAGAAAATTCGTTTTTCAACTTGTCTTAATAGACCTTCACCGTATAATTCTTCTTTTTTATGATATAGTTCTTTAGTATATTCATTAATTTTCTCAATTAAATCTCTTCTACCAACTACATTATTTTCAATGTATTTTTTAAAATCAAAGTTATTGTTATAAATTCTTTCAATTTCTTTTTGTAATCCTTCTAAATCCCAATTTTCCACATAAGATTTTTCTGGAACATATCTGTTTAAAATTTCATTATTTTTTTCTTCTCTTAAATAATCAATTTCTTCAGACATATCGTTAGCATTGATAATATCTTTTCTCTGTTCAAAAATAATCAATCTTTGTTCATTAACAACATCATCATATTTCAAAACATTTTTTCTCATTTCGTAATGAGCGTTTTCAACTTTCTTTTGAGCTTTTTCAACAGATTTACTAATCCATGGATGAATTATTGCTTCATCTTCATCAAGCCCTAATTTTCCGAGCATTCCTCCAAGCTTGTCAGAACCAAAAATTCTTAATAAATCATCTTCTAAAGATAAAAAGAATTTTGAATCTCCAGGGTCGCCTTGTCTTCCAGATCTACCCCTTAACTGATTATCAATTCTTCTGCTTTCGTGTCTTTCAGTTCCTAAAATATATAGACCACCAGCTTCTAAAGCTATTTTTTTATCTTTCTCACAAGTTTCTTTTATTTCTTGTTCAAGTTTTTTCTTTTCTTCCTCATTTTCAATTTGAGTACATACATCTTTAATTAAAAAATCAGGATTTCCTCCCAACATAATATCAGTTCCTCTACCAGCCATATTTGTTGCAATAGTAATATTACCAGGAATACCAGCTTGAGCTACAATTTTTGCTTCTCTTTCATGTTGTTTGGCGTTTAAAACATCATGTGGAATTTTTCTAGCTTTTAATAGGTTTGATATTAATTCCGATTTTTCAATGCTTACAGTTCCAATAAGAACAGGTTGTTTCCTTTTATAACAATCTTCTACTTGATCAGCAATAGCTTTGAATTTTCCTTTTGTATTTTTAAAAATACAATCTTCCTCATCTCTTCTTTTTACAGATTTGTTCGTTGGGATTTCAATTGTTTTTAATCCATAAATAAATTCAAATTCACTTGCTTCTGTCATAGCAGTTCCTGTCATACCTGCTAATTTTGGATACATTCTAAAATAGTTTTGATATGTAATACTTGCTAAAGTCTGATTCTCGTTTTGAATTTCTACACCTTCTTTAGCTTCAAGTGCTTGGTGCAATCCGTCTGAGAATCTTCTACCTTCCATAATTCTTCCAGTAAATTCATCAACTATATAAACTTGTCCATCTTTAACAATATAATCAACTTCATTTTTGAATAATTTATGAGCTTTTAAAGCTTGACTTGCATGATGAATTAAGTCCATGTTTTTAACATCATAAAGTCCGTCGTTTTGTTCGATTAAACCTGCTTTTTTAAATTCTTTTTCTACCCATTCATTTCCTTCTTCATTGAAAGCAACCTGTCTATCTTTTTCATCAATAGTGCATAATTTGGTATCTATTTTTTTGATAATATTATCAACTTTTATATATAAATCTGAACTATCATCAGTTGGTCCAGAAATAATTAAAGGTGTTCTTGCTTCATCAATCAAAATTGAGTCAACCTCATCAACTATAGCAAAATTAAAAGGTCTTTGAGACATAGCTTCTATACTATATTTCATA
Source organism: Rickettsiales bacterium (assembly GCA_028688645.1). Lineage (GTDB taxonomy): Bacteria > Pseudomonadota > Alphaproteobacteria > Rickettsiales > UBA1997 > CALXSC01. The sequence continues at coordinate 7,734 of JAQTXT010000028.1, read as the reverse complement.
TTATCTCTTAAATAATCAAAACCAAACTCACTATTTGTTCCATAGGTAATATCACAATTATAAGCAGCTTTTCTTTGCTCATCATCCATTTCATGTAAAATACAGCCAACAGACAAACCTAAAAATCTATGAATTTCTGCCATCCATTCTGATTGAAATTTTGCTAAATAATCATTAACTGTTACAATATGAACTCCTTTGCCTTCAAGCGCATTCAAATAAGATGGCAAAGTGGCAACCAAAGTTTTACCTTCACCAGTTCTCATTTCGGCAATTTCACCTCTATGTAAAACTATACCACCAATCATTTGAACATCAAAATGTCTTTGTCCTATAACTCTTTTTGCAGCTTCTCTGACAACAGCAAAAGCGTTTGGTAGAATATCATTTAAACTTTCACCAGCTTTTAATCTAGATCTTAAAATGTCTGTTTGCGCTTTTAAGCCCTCATCATTTAATGTTACATAATTTCTTTCTAACTCATTAATTTGATTTATAATTCTCTGAAATTTTTGAATTTGTTTGTGATTATTTGATTTAAATATACTTTTTACTAATCCTAACATTAAGCTTTTTTTTGTTTAAACAATTAGTATATAGTCTATAAATTCAAAATTAAAAGTCTACAGCTATATTTTAAGTCTGGAATGTTAAAATTTAATTTTTTGAAGAAAAATCTATTTTACAGAAAGTTTAATATAAAAATGTTGCTTATTATATATATTTTTCTAGCCTATAATAGTAATAAATTGATTAATTATGTTATATTTAAAAATATTTTTATTATCTTTAATACAGGGTTTAACAGAATTTCTGCCTGTATCATCTTCGGCACATTTAGTTGTTTTTAGTAATATTCTAAAAATGGATGAACACGCTGCAATTTATCAAATTATAGTTCAGTTAGCTTCAGTATTGGCAATTATTATCTTTTTTAGAAAAAGAATTATTAAGACTGTTTTTACTTTGCATAAAGATGCTAATTCAAGAGATTTTAGTTATAAAATTATTTTAGCTTTCTTGCCTTGTGCTGTTATTGGATTTTTATTTTATAAATATGTAAAAGTTTACCTTTACAGTAATTTGATAATAGCTATAATGTTAATTATCGGTGGTATTATATTTATGATTTTAGATAGGATGAAAATAACACCGAAATATGACAATGTTGATGAAATGACAAAACTTAGTGCTTTTAAAGTTGGTATATATCAAATATTTGCTATGATACCTGGTGTATCAAGATCTGGCTCAACGATAGTTGGTGGATTATTAACAAAATTATCAAGAAAAACTGCTGTTGAATTTTCATTTCTACTTGCTATACCAACGATATTAATTGCAACTTTATATGATTTGTATAATCGTTGTAATGATTTTCAATTTGTTGATATAAAATTAATGTTATTTGCTTTTGTATCTACATTTTTAATTTCTACACTAGTTATTAAATGGTTTTTAGAGTATGTTAGCAATCATGATTTTAAAATTTTTGCTTACTATAGAATAGTTTTAGGAATAATAATTCTTTTAAGTTTATAAAAAACTTGAATATTCGGATAAATAAATATAAATATTAAGTATATAGAAAAAAATTGTGATAGTGAAAACCGCTTTATCAGATATTTTAAGAGAACAAACATTACAAGATAAAATTCAACAAGATATATTGGATACTGAAATTGATGATGAAGATGATAATAATAGTGGTACTGGAGGCGATTCTTCAACTTTGAGAGATAAAGACATTGAACTTAAAAACAAGATTAAAAAATTCCTTTCAAATGACACAAATTTGGTGATAGAATCTAACGATGAAGAAATGAATGAAATTATCGAAAAAATGAAAAGTATTGGAATTTCAAAAGATAAAGGATTGGAACTTCAAAAAATTAGAAGTATGAAGAAAAATCCGAGAACAATTAGTAAATAATGGAGTACAGGCATGGTTGATATATTATTTTTTCTATTACTTACAGTTTTTTTTATTTTCAAATTAAAAAGTTCATTTGGAACTAAAAATGATGAAGATAAAAAAGTTAGAGATAAAACCGTTGAAGAATTTTTTAAAGAAAAATATGGAAAAAATACAAAAGTTCAAATTGTAAATGCTGAAAATGTTGTTGATATAACTGATAAAATTAAAAAAACAGTCGATAAACAAACAAAAGCTGATTTTGAATTTAATTTTGCAATTACAGATGTTGTTAAGGAAGAGTTGCAAAATATAGAATTTGATGAAAAAAATTTCTTGAAAGGGGCAGAAAATGCTGTGGAAATAGTTAATGAGGCGTTTTCAAAGAAAGATGAAGAAACTCTTAAAACTATGCTTGGAACAAAATTATTTACACATTTTATTAAACAAATTGAAGATTTAAATTCTAAGGGCAGATCTTTAAAATCTTCGTTAATTTCAGTTTTATCTAGAGAAATTATAGATATAAAAATAGTTAATAAGAATATATTAATTAAAGTAAATTTCAAAATGGAACAAATCAATTTTATTGAAAATGAAAAAAAAGAAGTGGTTTTGGGAAATAAAAAGAAAATTGAAATAATTCAAGAAAATTGGATTTTTAAAAGAGCTGTTAAATCTGATAAAAACTTTTGGATAGTTGATGATATTGAAAATGTTAAAAATTCTTAGAATTTTATTGGTGACTTTATTACTTTTTAATTTTGCTTACGCAGAAACAATAAAAAGTAAGAATAGATTATTTTCTTTAAAGAAAATTGAATTTTCAGATTTAGATAACTGGCAGAAAGATGATGTTTTACTAGCACTTAAGGCTTTTTTGAAATCTTGTAATCAAATGGGAAAGATTGATAAAGAAAAAGTATTAAGTGAAGAATTATATAATATAAAAGTTAAAGATTTAAGAAATGTCTGCGATATAGCAACAATTGTTGCTGGAACATCTGTAGAAGATGCTAGAACATTTTTTGAATCTTGGTTTACACCATATATTATAGTAGATAAAGAAGATGGCAAAAAAGGATTATTTACTGGATATTATGAAATAACTATAAAAGCTAGCAGAACCTCTGATGATAATTATAAATATCCAATTTATAAAAGGCCCGATGATTTGACAAATTTACCATACTATTCAAGAAAAGAAATAGAGGAAGGCGTTTTAAGCGGTAAAAATTTGGAATTATTTTATACTGATAGTAAAGTTGATTTAGCTTTTTTGCAAATACAGGGTTCTGGTATACTGCAATTAAATGATGGAACGACAACAAAAGCTGTTTTTAATGGCAGAAATAATAGAGATTATACAAGTATAGGAAATATTTTAATTAGAAAAAAATATATGAGAAAAAAAGATGTTAATGCAACTTCAATAAAAGAATGGTTTAAAAATAACCCAAGTAAAATTGATGAGGTTTTAAATGAAAATGAATCATATATCTTTTTTAAGGAAAGATCGGATGATTATGTTCGTGGAGCTCATGGTTCAATATTAACACCATTTAGAAGTATAGCGATTGATTATAGACTTTTACCTTACGGTTTTCCTTTTTGGATAGAAACAGAAATAGAGGATAACGGAAAAAAAGCTAATTTTGAAAGATTAGTTATTTCTCAAGATACTGGTTCTGCTATTAAAGGATCTGTCAGAGCTGATATATTCTTTGGTAATGATTCAAAAGCAGAAGAATTAGCATCAAATATGAATTTTAATGGAAAATATTATATTTTATTACCTAAAACGATAGTTCAAAAAATTAAGTTAATGAAGTAAATATAAAAATAATTAACTTAGCATATTTAATTCGACTTCAACACTTAAACCGCCAAGTTTTTTTGATTTAGTGAATTTTAATGTTCCATTATTTGCTAAAATGATTTCTTTTGCTATAGCTAATCCTAAACCTACTCCTTTGTTATCAATGTTTCGTGATTCATCAATTTTAAAAAATGGTTCTGTTAATTTTCCCAAAAATTCTTCTTTAACTCCGCAACCATTATCATCTATATTAATCAGAATTTTTTTATCTTGCTTTGAAATTGTAACTAAAACTTTAGTTCCAAACTTAAAACCATTATTAACAATATTATCTAATACTCTTTTAAATATTAGTTGTTGTATTAAAACTAATTCATTTTCTTCTATATTATTTGTTTTTAAATTAATATTTTTATTGATTTTTTTATAATCTTTTATGTATTCTTCTAAATAATCATAAATATTAATTATGGATTTATCTTCATTTTTTATGTTTTTTGTAAAATTCAAATATTGATTTATAATTTTTTCCATAAATTCTATATCTTCAGCTAAATATTTTTTTGAAGGAGCATTCATCATTTCTAATTCTAACTTCATTCTCGTGAGTGGTGTTCTTAAATCATGAGATATACCAGCTAGCATTATAGTTCTCTGATTTATAAATTTTTTTAATCTTTTTTCCATTTCAATAAAAGAAATTGTTAAATCTCTTATCTCGGCTGATCCAGTTGGTTTTATCGCTGTTGTATTTTGATTTAATGAAAAACTTTTCACATGTTTTTTTAGTAAGTTAATTGGTTTGAATTGATTTTTCATAAAGATAATAGCTATCAATAAAGTTATAAATGACAAAGCTATATTCCAAGTCATATATATATTAGCTGTTTTTATTATTAAATCTTTTTTTATAACGGTTATATTAAGTACTCCTCCATGTTTCTGTACTGAAATGACATAGTAATCCCCTATATCGTTAATTGACATAGGTTCTTTTATACCGTCCAACAGGGATTGTATAAAGAATTGTTTTTGATTAAAAAAGAAATATTTATCAGTTTTTTTTAAAAGTTTATTTTTTGGTATTTTAGAATTTTTTACAAAATTTATACTAATATTAATTTCATTAAAATCTGAATTGCTTTTATAATTATTATCAATAAAAATGATTTTTTGAATTGTATCATTTGAGATTTTTTTAACTACTTTTTGTATGTGACTTTGATAAAAAACATAACTAGAAATTAACTGTACTATAAATACTGGTAGAACAATAATTAACAAAAAACGATAAAATATTTTTTTAGGGAAATACTTTCTAATGAGCACATAACTTTAGTATTTAACATATTAAAATTATGTATTAAATTTTTTTATTGTCTACTATTATAAATTCTCTTTCTGTTTCACTTAAAATTTTAATTTCTATTTCTATAGCTATATTGTAAATAATCTCTTCAGCTATTTCTGGCCATTCTATTATCGAAATTCCATTTTCAAAACAATTTTCTATATCAAGCTCATATAATTCATTTTTATTTTTTAATCTATATAAGTCAAAATGATAAACAGAAAAATCTTTTATTTTATATTCTTTCACTATATTAAATGTAGGGCTTATAATGCTTGTTGTTGATTGATTATATTTTTTCAACAAAGCATTAATTAAGCAACTTGTAAAATATGTTTTACCTGCACCTAAAGTTCCTTTTAGTGTTACAACTTGCCCAATATTTAAAGTTTTAGCTATTTGTTCTGCTAAACCATTTGTTTCTTCTAGTGTTTTTATTTGATATTTATTCATTTATATTTGTATTTTCTTCAGAAGCATCTTTATCTAAAATACTTAACAATTTTTCTCTAATTGTTGTTCTTCCTAATCTTATACTCATAGCTAGTGTGCCTTCTCCAATGCCATTTTTAACATCTATATCTGCACCGCTATCTATTAAATAAATTGCTATAGCATCATAACTTTTTTCTATAGCTAAAACTAATGGCGTTCTTTTTGCAATATCTTTTTTATTAAGATTAGCATTGGAATTAGCCAACAATTTTACACCATCTAAATCATTATTTTCAACAGCAATTAATAATGGAGTTTCCAATCTTTCATCTCTCTTATTTACATCTCCACCTTTGTAAATTAGATATTGAATAATCTTATATTGTCTATATTTTGTAGCGTAAGTTAATAATGTATATTGATTAGCCATTATGCCATTAGCATCTATTGTTTCTTCTTTCATAAATGCTTTTAATTCAGGAAGCATACCGTATTCTATAATCTTTTCCAGTAAAGCTCTCTTTTCTTCATTTTGCATTATAGCTGGAATGTGCCTATTCTGAAAACTTCTTGAATCGAGTAATTCTTGAGGAACTTCTTGAGTTTTAAAGGTAGATAACTTTTTCTCTCTTGGAATTAAAAGAGGAACTAAAATTTTTTCAGGTTTAGTCAATTTATCCAAATCTTTATCATCTAAAAATTTTGCATATTCTTCATCTTCTTGGTAATTCAAATCTTCTTGTACGGTATTATCTTTTGAAATTTGTAATTTATTTTCACCTTTTTTAGCTTGATTTAATTCACTATCAAACAAAGTTCCAGTAATTTTTACTTTTTTTTCGTCCGCTATATTTGCTTGATTAGTTTGGTCGGGTTTTTCCTTAAGTTTTTGATCTTCTTGATTAGCCATTCCAGTAATTTTATTTGTCATATTCGAGGTTTTGTCTTTAATAGTTTCAATTATCTTTCCAGCTTCGCCTTTTATATCAGCTCCCGCAATTTTATCTTCTATTTTATCAAATAAATTGACATTGTCATTTTGTTTGCTTGAAACTACATCAGTTGTATTTTGTTCTTTTGTCACTGTTTCAGTTTTGTCTAGTACAATATTATTATTTAATTCTTCTTTATTTTTTTTTGCTATTTTATCCTTTATATTGTCTATAAAAGATGGGCCTTCTATTTGATCCCCAAGTATTCCTTGTTCATTTTTATCTTTAGTAGCGTTTATTAATCTATTTTTAACGCTTTCTAAGAATTTTGGACCCTGCTCCTCTTGAGATTGTATAACTTCTGTTTCACTCTCTGGTAATAATTCAGCAAAATCACCACTTTCGACATAAGGTGTTGTAAATTCTTCTGTATCATTTGCAAAATCTTTTACTGATGCTAAATTTTCATCTGGATTTAATATTTGGACTATATCTTGTTTATTTTTATCATTATTTTTAGAAGTTTGCACTAAAGATACAGCGGAACTTTTTAAATCTCCCGCTTTCATTAAACTAACATTTTCTTTGCCCAAATTTAAGGCAATAGATAACAAAATATAGTGCATAATTAACCTATAACGCCTGAGTATATTTAACAAGATTTGTTTGAATAAATCAAGCAATATATTATTTTTTCAATATAAGTAATAGTTCTTGCAAAATTAAAAGAATATTTATATAAAATTAGTATGATTACAATTGTAAATTTTAGATGTTTAAAAGGTTTTTATCTGGTTTTATCACTTGCTTTCCTTTTATATGTTTGTCTGATAAAAATATAAAATATTTTCCACACGACATATATAAAAATGATTGGAAAACAATAGGAAACGACATTAGAAGTATAATAAAAAATAGCAATAATTTTTAAGGATTATAATGAATAATATGCAGGAAAAAAGGGAAACTTTATTACCACCACCAGAATTATTAGAAAGATATGAAAATATATCTAAAGGGTTGTCCAGGGATTTGTTGACATTAGTAAAAAATGAGCAAGAACATAGACATAAATTACAAGATAAATATTTTATGCATTTTAGAATTGGACAAATATTTGGTGCAGTTTTTTTACTTTATATAATTTCAATGGTATTTGAATTAGCTAAAGCGGGAAATATAGCTATTGCATATTTGATGGCTGGCTTATTTGGCTTATTAATTGTATTAATATTATTCCAATACAAAAAAGACAAAATACAAGGTATTACAAATAATTTTA
>JAQTXT010000155.1 GCA_028688645.1 Rickettsiales bacterium | reverse complement strand
GTTGGTCACCGTTTAGAAACTATAGGTGGAAAAGTATCTTCTTTGAAAGGAGAAATTATAGATGCAACTCCATTCTATATTGATAAAGTTAATCTTTTAGAAGCTTTAAAAGAATTTGGCTTTAGAGAAGATGGAAAAGAAACATTTTATGATGGAGCTACTGTTGAAAAAATAGAAATGCCTATTTTTGTAGGACCAGTTTCTTTTAAAAGATTATACCACGTTGTAACAAACAAAATACAATCAAGAGACACAGGATCTATACAACTTTTAACAAGACAGCCAACTGAAGGTAAAGAAAAAGGCGGTGGACTAAGATTCGGTGAAATGGAAGGAGATGCTTTAATAGGTCATGGTGCAGCTATGCTTTTACATGAAAAGTTAATAGACTCAGCTGATGAACTTGAAGTACATGTTTGTTCTGATTGTGGAATGATTGCAATTGATGATAAGATAAGAAATAGAAAATATTGTCCTACTTGTACTAATGGAAATATTGAAAAAATAAAAATCAGTTATGGTTTCAAGCTTTTATTAGACGAGCTTAAGGCTTTAGGTGTTTATCCTAAACTTGAGATTGGAGACAAGATTTAGTTTTTTTAGTAAAAAAAAATAAAGAAGAATGATTAATTATGAGCGGTGTTAAGAAAATAAAATCAATTGAGTTTAATGTTTTAAGTCCTGAGGTTATTAGGAAGATGTCTGGTGTTGAAGTTTCAAGAGCAGACACTTATGATAAAGATGGATATCCAATAGAAAGAGGAGTTATGGATCTTCACTTAGGAGTTATTTCTCCTGGTTTAAGATGTAAGACCTGTGGACATGGTATGAAAGATTGCCCTGGACACTTTGGACATATTGAACTTACAAGACCTGTAATGCATCCTAAGTTCACTGAAAAGATATTCCCTATCTTACAATGTACTTGTAAAGAATGTGGAAAACTTCTTTTAGAAAACGAACATAGAACAGAGCTTATGAGGTATACTGACGATCCTGACAAAGTTGCAAAGTTCATTGTTGATGCTTCTAAAAATCTTAAAAAATGCCCTCACTGTAAAACAGAAATTGCAAAAGTTTCTTTAGACAAACCAACTAACTTCTTTGTAAGTGGTGAAAGATTATACCCTTCAGACATCTTAGATTGGATCTTAAAGATTGAAGATCAAGATTTATTTTTATTTGGATACTCAGATAAATTAAGACCTCAATGGTTTATTTTAAATGTTTTACCAGTTCCTCCAGTATCAATGAGACCTTCACTTTCTCTTGAAAATGTTGTTACTGCAGAAAACGATTTAACACACATGCTTTTAAATATTGTAAGAATAAACACAAGACTTCATGAAAACATGAATGCTGGTGCTCCACAAATAATTATTGAAGACCTATGGGATCTTTTACAGTATAATGTAACAACTTACTTTGATAATAACACAGCTGGTGTTCCACCTGCAAAGCATAGATCTGGAAGAGCCTTAAATACTTTGGCTCAAAGACTAAAGGGTAAAAAAGGAAGATTTAGATATAACTTAATTGGAAAAAGAGTTAACTCTGCATCAAGATCTACAATCTCACCTTCAACAGAAGTTGCTATTGATGAGCTTGGAATTCCTCAAGAAGTTGCAGACACATTAACAGTTTCTGAAAGAGTTACTTCTTGGAATATTTCAAAGATTAAAGAATATATCATGCAAGATAAAATAAAATATTTAATAGCTAAAAACCATAGAAAAAGAATGGTTACAGAAAGTAATAGACAAGAAATTGTTGATGCTCTTGAAGAAGGAACTATTGCTAAAAGAAAAATGGTTGATGGAGATCTTGTTATATTTAACAGACAACCAACACTTCACAGAACTTCAATTATGGGACACAAAGCAAAGATATTGCCTGGAAAGACCTTTAGGTTAAACCCAATCTCATGTGCTCCTTACAATGCGGACTTTGATGGTGATGAAATGCAAATCCATGCTCCACAAAGTGAATCATCTATTGCAGAGATTAAAAATCTTTTAATGGTTAATAAACATATTTTAAGTATTAGACACGGTAAGCCAGTAATAACTCCTGGTGAAGACTTAATCTCCGGTGGTTTCTTACTTACAAAATATGATACTGAGTTTACAAAGAAAGAAGCTATGGAAATGCTTTACTCTATAGGTATAACTGAACTTCCTTCAGCTGATAGAGGAAGAGGTTTATACTCTGGGAAATTAATCTTTAGCCAAATATTACCAAAAGATCTTAATATTGAGTATGAAAATAAGATGTATACTATAATTAAGAAAATAAAAGGAAAAGTAACTAAGAAAGATATTGAAAAATACGATTGTTACTTTAAAGTTGAGAAAGGAAAATTAGTTTCTGGTGTTTTTGATGAAAGAGCATCATCTCCTAAAAACTTAATTGATGTTTTAGTAAGACATTATCCTGAAGATTTTATATCTGACTTTTATTATAAATTTTCAAAATTAGTTTTCTATACTCTTACAAAGAAAGGTTTAACAATTGCTTTAGATGAATATAAGACAAGTGATATTTTAAAGAAAGATATGGATGTTAAGTTTAAGGAACTTATAACTAGTACAAACGCTATTGTTAAAAAATACGAAAATAAGACATTACCACTTGTTTCTGGTAAAAACTTAGATGAAACTTTTGAAATTGAGATGATGTCTGCTGCATCCAAAGTAAAAGACTATGTTTCAGATCAGATACTTCAATCTAAATTTAACGATATGTATGATGATAGAAAGATGTCAAACAACAACACAACAATGCTTGCAAGTGTTGGTGGTTCAAGAGGAAAAATCTTGAATGTTGTAAACATTATTGGTCTTTGGGGACAAGTAACTGTTAGAACAGGTAGAGCAAAAAGCGGTTTTAAAAACAGACTTTTAAGTTCTAATGTTTTAGGTTCTAATGCCTTAATGGATTACGGTTTTGTTAAAAGTAATTTCTATAATGGTATGACCCCTAAAGAATATTTTGTACACTCCATTGGTGGTAGACAAGGTGAAATTGACACTGGTGTTTCCACAAAGGTATCTGGATATCTTTATAGAAGACTTTCAAATGCTTTAAAAGATCTTGTTGTTCAAGATGATTTATCTGTAAGAACAGCAGATGGTTTAGTTGTACAGTATGTTTATGGTGATGATGGTTTATCTCCTGAAAAAGCATATCTTGGAAAGAATATTAATTTCTTCCACGAATAGCTTTCTTTTAAAAGAAAATCTTTAGATTATGAAAAGAAGAAATTACAATTGAAGAAAAAAAATTAAAATTGAAGACTGTAAAAATGAAAA
>JAQTXT010000154.1 GCA_028688645.1 Rickettsiales bacterium | reverse complement strand
AAACTTAATAAACTCTCGTTCCACATTCCAATTGTATTTTTTATATAAAACTCAGGTTACCTTCCACCAACTGGCGCTTGGACATACGATTAAATCAGAAAATAACTTGGTCACGTCACTCTTACAACGAGAACTGAATCTGAAAATATCGAAATTATGTCATAATGTTAATCTGATATTGAAGCTTCCATAAGAAAATATTATGAAAACATTGGTAAGAAAAATTATCAATTCAATCTTCAATAAGAAATCAACAAAATTAATCAAATGACCGATGAAGAGTTCAGACATTATGCTAAAGTTTTACATAACAAAGGTGCCAAAATTGTAGAATAACAACCATAAGCTCCAAAAAAAACATAAAAATTTGAAAGAAGACAATATAAATGAGTTTTGAATGTTATCATAAAAAATTATTTGTGATTCTTAAAATATTTTTAACTTCATTTTTCTTAAAAATTTACAAAATTAAATAATTATATTTTTATTAAATTTGTATTTAATATTTGTATGATAAAATATGTTTAATACATTATAACTTAACTTAAAAAAAGTTATGAAAGAATTTAATTATTTTTGTTATTAATTTGGACATTTTTTTTTGTTCTAAACCTCTTCTACTAATGCTCGTAAACTTTTTAAACTTCATATTTAGTATTTCCGTTTTTATCAATAAGTGCTCTTTTTAACAAAAAAGTTAAACAATAGTTCCAGAGTTTTCTCTTTTTTTAAATTTATGTATTAAACTGAGTTGTTCAAGATTTAAAGTCAACCAGTACAATATTTAAAACAACATTAATTGGTTAAAAATATGACAAAAATATGAAGTAAATAAAAAAATCAGAATATAAGAGATCCAATGATCTGTTAATGCATTTTTGATTTGCATGCGTCCTTGTGAAATTAGTTTGAAATGTCTCTTATCAAGCCAGTAAAATAACTTTCCCTCTCTTTGTTAACAAGGTTTGGGGCTGGTTTTGGATCGTTTGAAATGTATTGAACGGTTGAAACCTTACAATTTGAGCTCATTTTTGTTGTCAATGTAAATTTATAAATTTTTACTTTTAATGATTTTAATTTAAAATGACCAGGAACTAATCAATTCCAGTGGTTTTGTTTTAAGCCCTCAAACGATTCATATGATAAAATGTTTTGATTTTCTGAAACAGTTTAAAGGCATAATTTAAGCCTTTTCTTGCAAGTTTATAGAGACCTAAAAGAGAGGAAACTTTTTTAAAAACTGCCTTCCAACCAAATTGTCATACTTTTTTTAGAACTTATTAAATCTGTTGATCTAAAAAAATAATTTAATTAATGCATCATTAATCTGTTCAAAAACTTAATAAATTACGCTTTACTATCCTTAAAAAACGTTTTACTTAAGAATAATTGATTGTAAGCAAAATTATGTTTTCTAATAAAATATGGAAGAAATCAGTAAATTTTTCAAACAAATAATTTGTTGAAATTAATTAATGTTTCATGATAAACGTAAAAATCATATCTTAATTGCTTAAGCTTCAAAAAATCTAACTTTAATATTAAAAAATAAATATCTCATCAAAATGATCTAAAAGAAAGAAAAAAAATGAAATATCTGGATAAACAGAAATATGAACAGTTTGAAACAAAATATTAACCAAATCAATCAGAAAAAGGTATTACAAAAATTAAATAATGAGAAAAGAAAATTGTTTTTGAAAAATTCAATCAATAGAATAATTTAAGCTCAAACAAATAGCAATAAATAAACACACACTTAATTAAAATAATCATCTTCTAAAACTGTAAAAATAATTAAACTTTAAAAAATTTATAACTCCAAAACTCTTATAAATAAAAAAGTAGTGAATCTTTATAAAAAAATATAAATAAACTCAAAAATAAATAAGTAAAAAATAATGAAGCTCGTCCGATTTTTAATGAAACTAAAAAACTAAACAGTAACAATTGAACTGAAAAATGGTACAATAGTTGTTGGTTCAATTCAAGGTGTTGACATCAAAATGAATACATTCTTACAAAATGTCAAGATGACCATCAAAGGTAATTTTTCCATATAATAAAAGATAAAAATCCGATTCAATTGGATCAGTTGACAGTCAGAGGCAGCTCCATTAGGTACGTCATATTGCCCGAGACATTGCAATTGGATGCATTGCTTGTAGAGGAAGAGAACAAAGTCAAGAAGGCAAAAGTACCAACAAAGAGAACTAAAAATGCAAGAAAAGATAAAAAATGAATGATTTTTGCTATTTATCTGTTTTTATTCCCATCTTATGAAAAGTCAATATGTAGAGGATATGATGAAATTACTTTTAAATAATCATTGAATCTCTTAAAAATATTTACTAATTTCAAATACATATGATTTATTTGTTAATTTTCTTCTTATCTAATAACAAATGTATAAAAAAAGTTCAACTAATAAATAATAGAGCCAATTTCAGACAATTTTTAGTATAAATCTAAATATCATATAAATTATAAGTAAAATATTAAAGTAACATCTTAAAAAATGAACCAAAGTCAATAATAACTGCTCAAATCATCAGATTTCATCTCATAAATACTTAACTCATTAAAATCCAATCTTGCTGAAGAGAGAGGAGATAAAAAGTAGGATGAAATTGATGGTATTGAGTATATGTAGAAAGCTATTGATTTAAGACGAGTGTTCAGATTTTTAGTGGATGGTATATAAGCAAACCGTTCATTAGTACAGATCCAGAAATAACAGATATAAAGAAAAAAGATGTATTTATAAGGATTACATTACTACAAAGTAGACAGGTTTCATTAATACAGGCCACTCTCAAATCACAAATCACCAACTCACAACTAGACGTAGTTGACATGACCCAGTATATGGATTAAGAACCAAAAGAGAAACCGGTTGAAAATGGACTCTAAGGAGAATAGAAAAAGTAGGAAAACAAAATCAAACAGATTGACTGGTTGATTGACTACCCCACAGAGGAACAGAAACTTACAACCACGATGGAGGAGTTCAAGCAGCGCAAGTAGCAAATCTTATAAAAGCAACAAACACGCTAACAACTACAAAAGAAACTGTCCCAATCACAATAAAAGTCAACCAAACAGTTCCCACAACAACTAAAAAAACTTCACCAACAATTACAATAAACAACAAAATTATTTGGAATAAAATAGGTTGATAATGTAGGTTTAGGTGAGTTTAAAAGCAAGAAAATTTAGAGGATATTCACAGTGTTATTTCCTCTAAAAGTCAAGTAAATGCTAGAATTAAAACATAATGTTGTTAACGTTGGGGTCAGTGGAGAGGAAGAAAAGATGAT
>JAQTXT010000153.1 GCA_028688645.1 Rickettsiales bacterium | reverse complement strand
TTCACAAATCAAATTGTATTATCAAATATTTTTACAATTGATTGTGATAAAACTAATATTTATTCATTCTTAAGACTAAAAAATTAGTAAAAGAATAAAATATTTTAGGCTTTTTCAGGGTTGACTACTTAACAACTAAAATAAGGAATTAAATGGCTACTAAAGCAACCATATACAAAGCACTTTTAAGTATTGCAAATATGGATACAAATTATTACAATGAGCATAATTTAACATTGGCTCTTCATCCATCAGAAACAGAAACTAGGTTAATGGCAAGAATAATCGCATTTATACTAAATGCAAATGATGATTTGGTATTTTGTAAAGGAATATCAGAGGATGATGAACCAGATTTATGGGAAAAACAATTGGATGGAAGTATAAAATTATGGATTGATTTGGGTCAACCAGATGAAAAACGTATAAAAAAAGCTTGTGGACGTTCTGAAAAAGTTATTATTTATACATATCAAGAAAATATGTCTTCTACATGGTTAAAACAAATAGAAAAAAGTATAGGTAGATTTAAGAACTTAACTATAATACATATTGATTTAGATGAAGATATAGAGCAATTAACACAAAGAAGTATGTGCTTACAATGCAATATCAGTGATGAAGAACTTACTTTAATTACTAATGATAAAAGTATCATTATTAATCAAAAAAAGTATAGTTAATTTTTTAATTTAACAAAAAATTAACACCATTTAAATATACTTTTTAAATATTATTATAAAGGGAAATTATGAAAAAATATTTATCTTTGATTATGTTTTTATTTGCATTAATTTTTACAAATTTAAGTGCAAACGAAATGTTTCAAACCGTTGAACCTAAAGATGCAACTTTAGTAAAAACAGATTCTTCAAAAGAATTTTGTAATGTGTGTGGAATGCACTTAACTAAATATTACAAAACAAGTCACGCAGCAGAGTTTAAAAATGGTCACGTGGAACAATATTGTTCATTACATTGTCTTGCGGAAGTTCATAAAAATTATGCAGATAAAATCAAAAAAATTCAAGTTGTTGATACAAATTCTTTAAAATTAATTGATGCAACCAAAGCATTTTATGTAATAGGAAGTTCAAAAGAAGGAACAATGAGTCCTGTTAGTGAATATGCATTTTTACTTAAAGATGAAGCAGAAAAGTTTAAAAAAGAGTTTGGTGGAGAAATTCACAATTTTAACGAAAGTTTAAAACAAGCAATTGCTAAATTAGATAATGATAACGAATTATTAAATGAAAAAAGAATCCCTATGGCAAAAAAAGGGAAAAAAATATTTGAAACTATGTGTGATACAAAATTAACAAAAGAGTTCAATTCAATTGGTGAAGCAAAACAATATTTAATTGATAACAATAGTTGTCAAAAGTTAGATTCTCAAATGCTTCAAGCCGTATCTATTTATCTTTATGAACCAATGCTTGCTGCTGATAAATCAAAAATGATTGAAGTGCCAAAAGATGCAAAGTGTCCAGTTTGTGGAATGTTTGTGGCGAAATATCCAAAATGGGTAGCAAATATAAAGTTAAAAGATGGACATAATCATTATTTTGATGGTGTAAAAGATATGATGAAATTTTATTATAATCCTAAAAAATATGAACATAATCATTCACTTGATGATATATCTTCAATAAATGTAACAGATTATTATAGTCTTGAATTAATTGACGCACAAACAGCATATTATGTAATTGGTTCAAATATTTATGGTCCAATGGGTGAAGAATTAATTCCATTTAAAAATGAAGATGAAGCAAAAAAATTTATGTTAGATCATTTTGGTAAAAAGCTTTTGAAATTTAGTGAAATAAAAGAAAATTTTTTTAAATAGTGCCTTATTACAATGCGAATTAATCGCATTGTAAATAAATGGCAATATATGGATTAGTGATTTTTAATAAATGAACAACAATAATCAACTAATGAATGTACTCTTAATTTAAATTTTGAATTAGCTGGAATTTCAAAAGAAGCTGGACCATCATACTTTACCCAATCTTGAGCTGGTAACATAACTTCAAGTGTACCTCTTTGAATATCCATTATCTCTTTATGTACTGTATTTAATTCATATTCTCCAGCTAACATAATCCCTAATGTTTTTCTTGTATCATCTTCAAATACAATTGTTCTACTAGTTATATTCCCATCAAAAAGAATGTTTGCTGCTTTTGCAATAGAAACATTATTAAACTCTGCCATTTATATTCCTTAAGTAATTATTTGAAATATTTTATCACAAAAAATATATGATTATATTGAAGCAAAAGAGTAGTTCTTTTTTGTTATAATTTTTAAATTCAAAAAAAGGTGTAAAATGAGTATCCAAAAAGAGTTAGAAGAATTAATAAAAAATGAAGTACTTATTGAAATTGAAGATTATATTGATGAGTTATTTGAAATTATTGCTGCAAAAAAAGAAGACGATGATATTAAAGAAGAGTTAAAACATATGCAAGAGATGAAAAAAGATTTTGAAGATATGCTTGTTGATTTAGCAAATGGCGAAATTGATGATGAAGAAGCTCAAGAAATCATGGAAGAAATAAATGACATGAGAAAAGAAGAAGACGACGAAGAATAAAATCATTTCATGCAAGGTTATATAATTGATATTAAACCAGTAAAAGATGATGATTTAATAGTATCGATTTTAACTGAGCATGAAATTCTAACAACCTATAGATTTTATGGTGCAAGGCACTCTAATATAAATATAGGTTATAAAATTGATTTTGAACTTGAACATACAAAATCCACGATTCCACGATTAAAAGATGTTATTCAACTTGGATTTTCATGGATACTTGATAATGAAAAAATGTACTGCTGGCAAAGATATATAAAACTTTTTTATCCCCACTTAAAAGATATTGAACAAATTGATTCTTTTTACTTTTACTCTTTAGAAAATTTAGTTCATATAATGATAAAACAAAATGCATTAAGGGCTATTTGTGAATCATATGTTTCATTAATTGAATTTGAAGGTAGGCTACATAGTGATTTTGAGTGTTTATTATGTGAAAGTGTAATAACAGAAGATATTTCATTAGTAAGAGGTTTCTTGCCAGTTCATGCAACATGTACATATTCAAAAGCTTTTGTATTAGCTAAAATGAAAGAATTATTTGAAAACAAAAAAGTGATTAATTTTAATGAAGAAGAAATAGAATACTTGTGGGAAATACTTTTACAAGGTTTATAATTATTCTTAATCAAAACTTATTATACTACTCAAACAACTAATATCTTCCTTTATAAAAGGAAATAAAATTAAGAACTTTTCATATGAAAGCCCATAA